>JBDTLY010000144.1:0-7569 GCA_039934535.1 Casimicrobiaceae bacterium
AAACTTGTTGCCGAGCTCGAAGCCCTCGTAGCCGATCGCCTTCCCCTCGGCGAGCGCGGTTTCGAGCGGCGTCTCGCCGCCCAGCGACGGCAGGTCGTCGTTGGTCCAGGTGATCGGATTGATGCCGATGCGCGCCGCAAACGCCATCACGGCCTCTGCGCTTTCTTGGCGTCGTCGTGGGCCGCCCGCGCGGCGCGAACCTTCTCCGACTCCGAAACTTCGGGGACGCCGACTTCCCACCACCAGCCGCCGGCGGCGGTGGAGCGCAGCGGATCGGTTTCGATGACAACCACCGAGGTTCGATCCGCCGCACGCGCCCGCGACAGCGCAGAGTCGAGCTCGCGGATCGAGCCGACATGCTCGGCGTGCGCGCCCAGCGATCGCGCGTGCGCGGCGAAGTCGATCGCCGGCGCGCCCGGTCCCGCCTGCAACGAATCGGCGATCAGGTTGTTGAAGCCCTCGCCGCCGCATGCTTGCTGCAGCCGATGGATGCAGGCATAGCCCCGGTTGTCCAGCACGACGATGACGAGTTTCGTCCCCAGCATCACCGACGTCGCGATCTCGGAATTGAGCATCAGATAACTGCCGTCGCCGACCAGCACGATCACTTCGCGCTCCGGCCGCGCCATCTTGACGCCGATGCCGCCCGCGATCTCGTAGCCCATGCACGAATAGCCGTACTCGACGTGATACGCGCCGGGACGCGCCGTGCGCCAAAGCTTGTGCAATTCACCGGGAAGCGAGCCGGCGGCGCAGACGACAATGTCGTCCTCCGCCGAGCGGCGATGCCGCTGCACGGCGCCGATCACCTCGCCGTCGTACGGTAGCGCCGGCGGCGCGACATCGCGCACGTCGACGATGCTCGATACGATTTCGCGCCACGAGCGCGCCTCGCGTTCCGCGCGGGCCGTCCATGCGGCGTCGGCGGACCAGCCGGCAAGGCCCGTCGCGAGCGCGCCAAGCGTCACCGTGGCGTCACCGGTGACGGGCGTCGCGTGCCACTTGCCCGCATCGTAGGGATTGATGTTGATGGCTACGAGTCGCGCCTGCGGAAACAGCGTATGCGAGCCCGTCGTGAAGTCCTGCAGGCGCGTGCCGATCGCGACGACGACGTCGGCGTCGCGCGCAAGCGCATTGGCCGCCGTGCCGCCGGTCACGCCGATGGCCCCGGCCTGCAACGGATGATCCCACGCCACGGCGCCCTTGCCCGCCTGCGTTTCGGTCACCGGAACGCCGTGGGTTTCGGCGAAGCGCGCGAGCGCCGCCGCGCCGCCGTCGCTGTACAGAACGCCACCGCCGCAGATGATCACCGGCCGCTTCGCGCTGCGCAAAATTGCCGCCGCGACGGCGACGTCGGCGTCGATCGGCGCGTGAACCCGCACGCGAACGACGTTCGGCGCAAAAAACGTCGCCGGGTAGTCGAAGGCCGTCGCCTGCACGTCCTGCGGCAGCGCGAGCGTGACCGGACCGCACAGCGCCGGGTCGGTCAGGACCGAAATCGCCACCGGCAACGCGGTAATGAGCTGCGCCGGTTCCATGATGCGGTCGAAGTAGCGCGACACCGGCCGGAAGCAGTCGTTCGCGGAAATCGTGGGGTCCTCGAAATCCTCGATCTGCTGGAGCACCGGGTCGGGCGCGCGCGACACGAAGATATCGCCCGGCAGGAACAGCACCGGCAGCCGATTGACGTGCGCCGTCGCCGCCGCCGTCACGAGGTTCGTCGCCCCGGGCCCGATCGACGTCGTGCACGCCATCATGCGCCGCCGGAAATTTGCCTTCGCGTACGCGATCGCCGCGTGGGCCATCGACTGCTCGTTGTGGGCGCGATACGTGGGCAACTGGGCGCGATGGCGGTACAGCGCCTCGCCGATGCCGGCGACATTGCCGTGGCCGAAGATCGCCCACACGCCGGCGAAGAGCGACACCTCGCGCCCGTCGAACACGGTGCGCTGCGCCGCCAGATAGCGGATCAGCGCCTGCGCCATCGTCAGCCGGACTGTCTTCATTTTCTGTTCCTGGCCGACTGCCACGCGTCGATCAGCGCCTCGAAGTTCGCGCGCACTGCCGCGACCAGGCCGGCATCGTCGATCGCACCGGCAAGCCAGGCCCGCGCCGGCTCGCCAAAAATCGTGCGCCCCACCGCGAACCCGCGGCAGGTGCGGCTCCCCGCGGCGTCGGTGAATCCACGCGCGAGCACGTCGATCGGCGCGTTCAATCCGAGGATCAGCACCCCGCGGCAATAGGGATCGCGTTCCGCAACCAGCGCATCGAGCGCCGGCCACTCGTCGCGCGCCGGCGGCGAGAGCTTCCACCACTCGGGGTAGATGCCGAGATTGTAGAGGCGCTTCACCGCGCGCAGCACGACGTCCGGGCCTTGCGGCAAGTGCTTCGGCGGCACGATCTCGATCAGGAGTTCGTGCCCGCTTGCCTGCACCGCGTCGTAGAGCGCGCGAACTTGCGCCTCGTTTTCGAGGCGGTTGACCACGTCGTCGTCGGGATGCAACGGGACGAGGCATTTGACGACGTGCTCCTGCGGCCATGCGATCAGCGTCGAGCCGATCGAGCGGCCATGCTCGAACACGACGGGATTGGATCCCGGCCACTCGACGGGGCGGCCGATCCACCAGCCGCGACCCGTGGCCGCGTTGAGCGCATCCTGGCCGTACCGATCGTCGCAGAGGAGCCCGATGCTTCCGGACAGGCCGCGCGCCGCTTCGGTCTCCGCCACCGCGCGCACAAGAAGCTGCTTCAGGCGCGGCAGGCGGCGCTCATCCGCGTCCGCCGCGCGCGCCATCTCGAAAAACGGGTCGCGGTGGTCGAAGGCAAAGACGAAGAGTTCGGGCCGCGGCGACCGCGGCGCCGTCACCCGATGCAGCCGCGTCAGTTCCGCATCCTTGTCGGGTTGCGGGATGCGCTCGGCGTTCGCGATGTAGTGGTCGAGCTCGATCCGCGTGGGCATCGCGGGCGCGCAGCCGTGACGCGAGACGACGAGCGCACCGCATGCGTTGGCATAGCGGCAGCAGGCGTCGTAGTCCTCGCCGCGCAGCCAGCCCGACAGGAAGCCCGAGCTGAACGCGTCGCCCGCGCCCAGCACGTTCAGCACTTCCACCGTGACGCCGCGACCGTTGAACGCGTCGTCGAGCGATGCGGGAATCGCGCCGTCGATCACCGCGCAGCCCATCGGCCCGCGCTTGACGACGAACGTCGCCCTGGTTACTCGCCGCGCCGCCTGCAGCGCGGTGATGATGTCCGTGCTGCCGCCGGCGATCGCAAATTCCTCCTCCGTGCCGATCACGAGGTCGAACGCGGGCAGGATTGTCTGCAGGTGCGCGGTGACTGTGTCGCTCGCGATGAAGCGCGTCTCGCCATCGCCGCGTTTCGTGAGGCCCCACAGCACCGGCCGGTAGTCGATGTCGAGGACCGTGCGCACATCGTGCGCCCGTGCACGTTCGAGCGCGAGGCTGCTGACGCGATGCACGTGCGGCGTCGAGAAATGCGTGCCCGTGATGAGGAGCCCCTTCGACTGCGCGAGAAAGTCGGCGGCGACATCCTCCTCCGTCACCGCCATGTCGGCGCAGTTTTCTCGGTAGAAGATGAGCGGAAACGTGTCGCGGTCCTTGATCCCCAGAACGACGGCCGCAGTGAGCCTCGTCGGATCGATACTCACGTGCGAGACGTCACAACCCTCCCGCGCGATCGTTTCGACGAGAAAGCGCCCCATGGCGTCATCGCCGACGCGCGCCGCCATCGCCGCCTTGAGTCCGAGACGCGCGCAGCCGAACGCGGTGTTAGCCGACGAACCGCCGAGGTATTTGGCGAAGGTCGCGACGTCCTCGAGCCGCGCGCCGATCTGCTGCGCATAGAAATCGACGGCGAAGCGGCCGAGGCAGACGATGTCGAAGCGGCGCCCGGGCGCGAAAGTAGTGTTGTTTTTCATGATGAATTGACGGCCGCGGCCGCGATGGGAATCCCGACGGCGCTTCTGTTCCGGTAAAATAGGGCGTCTTTCGAACCGACGCAATTCTACGCTTGCGAGCGAGCCCCCCATGATCGACGTCGCACTCTTCGGCGCCGGCCGCATCGGCACCATCCACGCCGGCAATCTCGCAAAGGAGACCGGCGCGCGCCTCAAATACGTGGTCGACCCCAATGCGAAAGCCGGCAAGGTGCTGGCTGACCGCCATGGCGCGCAGGCCGCGACGGTCGTGCAGGTGTTCGAAGACGCCGATGTCAAGGCGGTGCTGATCTGCTCGTCGACCGACACGCATGCCGACCTGATCCAGGCCGCAGCCGCCTCCGGCAAGCAGATTTTCTGCGAAAAGCCCGTCGACCTCGACCTTGCGCGCGCGCGCATCTGCGCCGACGACGTGAAACGCGCGGGCGTGGCCTGTCTCATCGGCTTTCAGCGCCGCTACGATCCGACGTTTGCGACGCTGAAGGCGCGCATTGTCAAGGGCGAGATCGGCACGCCGGAAATGCTCGTCGTCACGAGCCGCGACCCCGGCGCTCCGCCGATCCCGTACATCCGGAGCTCGGGCGGCATCTTCAAGGACATGCTGATCCACGACTTCGACATCTTCCGCTGGATCCTCGACGACGAGGCCGAGACGGTGCACGCGAATGCGTCGTGCCTCGTCGATCCCGCAATCGCCGAAGCCGGCGACGCCGATTGCACGGCGGTGACGATTCGCACGAAGCGGGGCCGGCTCTGCCAGATCAACACCAGCCGGCGCGCGGCCTACGGCTACGACCAGCGGTTCGAGGTGCTGGGCAGCGAAGGCATGCTGCAGGCCGGCAACCACGCGCCGACGGAGGTTGTCGCGAGCACGGCCGCCGCGGTGAGCCGCGACTTGCCCGAGCACTTCTTCCTCGAGCGCTATCGCGAGGCCTATGCGAACGAGCTGGCACATTTCTTTGCGGTGCTCGCGGGCCGCGAGAAGCTGCGCACGACGATCGACGACGGCGTGAAAGCGCTCGAGCTCGCCGATGCCGCGACGACGTCATGGAAGGAAGGCCGGATCGTCAAGCTGTAGACACGATTCAAAAGCGCAGGGGCGCGCCGTAGCCCGTGAGTTCCAGATAGCCGCGCCCGGATTCGCCACCCGCCCCTGACGCGCGAACCGCGCCTTCCCAGTAGATCGCGCCGGTGCTGGCGCTCGAATCGAGCTCCTGATCGTCCAGCAGCGGATCGAGCGCGTACGCACCCCCGCCTGCGTGCAGCGTCATCGCGACCGGATATTCGACGCCGGTGCGCGGCGAGCGCCACGTGCGCCGCGGGATGAATCGCACGTCGCCGGGCGCGAGCGCGCGCACGCGGCCCTCGGCAGAGTGTTGTGTGCCGCCGGCCCAGAGCGCGCCGCCGGACTTGTCGCGCATCCGAAACGCCATCAGCGCGCCGCCGTCGGCGAAGTTGATGCCCGCCCAGTCCCAACCCGCGGCGGCCGGCGCCATCACGTCGCTCGACCATTCGTGATCGAGCCACGCGCGTCCGTTGACCGCGACGGCCTTGCCTTCGATCGCGATCGTTCCGGTGGCGGACAGCTGTGGACGGCTGTAGTAGAAGCTCGAATTTCGCGGCAACGGCCCTTTGCGCGAGTAGCCGGCGTCGCCATTCAGAAGCACCGAAGGCGCCGCCGAAAAGGCAAGGTCGAGCGCAAAGTCACGCGCGGCAATTTTCGTCCGGTACACGTCTTCGACGAGCGACAGCGACCAGTCGCCGATGACGATGCGCGTCGAGTCCTCGCTTGCCTCGGCGAGGCCGAAGCCGATGCGCGCCGCGCGCTGGTCGTGCCGCAGCCGCTTGAACCCGGGATCGGCGAGCGCGGCATGCGCGAAAAGAAGTTGCCTCGGCGCGAACGCGCTCGGATTGTCCTCGGCGACGCGCGGCCGGTGGCGGAAGAACGTGACCTGCACCCCGTATTCGTTGCCCTGGCCGTCGGCGAGCCAGCCGGTCACGTACCACCACTCCACGCGAAAATCGGGATGGCTCCCATGGTCGCGCGGAAAGCGCAGCGGATGTCCGGGTTCGACCGGCGGATAGCCGCCATCGGCGAACGCAAAGGGCGCGAAGAGCGCGAGCGGTAGAGCGAAGAATCCGCGGCGCTTCACCAGTCGTCCTTCACCGCGCGCGCGACATCGGCTCTCATGGCGCCGCGGCCGCTCGCGAGCGCCGTGAGCGTCGACAGCGCCAGCACGATGGCGGTGAAGCCGGCGAGGGCTCCCCACGGCAGCGAAAGTTCCATTCCCCAGTGAAACGATTGCCGGTTCACGACGTGAATCAGGATGAGGCAGATGACAAAGCCAAGCACCAGCCCGGCGACGAGCCCGATGCCGCTCACGACGAATCCTTCGGTCGCAAGCATCGCGCCCACCTGCCGTCTTGTCATCCCGAGATGGCGCAGCACCCCGAATTCGCGCCGCCGCGAGAGCACCAGCGCGCCAAACGAGGATGACAGGCCGACAAGGCCGATGACGACGGCGGCGAGCTCCAGCGCGTAGGTGACCGCGAACGTGCGGTCGAAGAGCCGCAGCGAGAGATCGCGAATCTCGCCGGGCGTCGCAAGTTCGAGCCGGTCGCCACCGGGAAGGTCGTGCCGCAACGCGGCTGCGACGGCGGCGCGATCCGCGCCGTCGGCGAGCCACAGCGCGGCATTCGTGACCGCGACGTCGCCGGTAAGATCGACGTAACGTTCTCGCTCGATCGCGATCGCGCCCTGCGGCCGGCCGTAGTCGCGCCAGATCCCGGCGACGGTGAACGCAAGCGCCTTTCCATCCAAAGGCAACGCGATGACCGAGCCCGGCCGGAAATTGTAGAGATCGGCGGCCGCCTCGTTGACCCAGACCGGCGGCGGCGCATCGGCGCCGACCTCGATCGGCGCGCCCAGCAGCGGGAGGCTGCGCGCCGCATTCCTGCGGTCGATGGCGCGCGCCTGCAGCACGACCCGCACCCTCGCCGGATCGAGCGACAGTTGCTGCTCGCGCATGAATTCGGCGCGCCGTACACCCGGCAGCGCGGCGATTTGCGCCTGCACGTCGGGCGCCAGAAACGCGGTGTCCCCGCCGGCCGCCGCGCGCACGTAAAGGTCGGCCGGCAGGACCCGCAGGAGCCACGCGTCGAGCGAATCCCGGAACGATGCCACCATGATCGCCATCGACACCATGAGGCTCACGCTCGCCACGATGGCCGCAAGGCTCACCGTCACCTGGCCCGGCGCGCCGCGCAGCTGGGCGAGCGCAAGTGCCGGCGCGGCCGCGCGCGGCAACGGCAACATGGACAACACCGACGACGCGAGACGCGGCAACAGCATCAGTGTGCCGACAAGAAGCAGCGCAATGGCGGCATAACCCGCCAGCGGCAGGCCGGCGACCGGCGGCAGCAGCGTCGCCGCCGCGCCGAGCAGCATCGCCGCCAGCCCCGGCAGCGGCGAGCGCAGGCGCGCGAACGCGCGCTCCTCGTCGCCTGCCTTGAGCGCCTGCGCGGGCGACGCGCGTGCCGTTTCCAGCGCGGGAAGGACGCTGCCGAGCAGTGCGGCAGCGACGCCCAGCGCGAAGAAGAGCGCGACGGCAAGC
>JBDTLY010000145.1:0-7522 GCA_039934535.1 Casimicrobiaceae bacterium
CGCGGGATCGCCATCACGCGGGCGTCACTCGACGACCGTGGCCGGCGTTCCGGTCGCGTGCGCAACGACGGTGCCGATGCGATGGACGGTTTCGCCCGCCGATTCGAGTTGCGCCTGCGCCCGCGCGGCGTCGGCCGGCGCGACGACGAGGATCATGCCGATGCCGCAATTGAACACGCGGTGCATTTCGGCGTCGGTGACGTGGCCCACACGCTGCAGCCAGTCGAAGATCGGGGGGCGCGGCCACGATGTGCGGTCGATATGCGCAGCGAGGCCGTCGGGAAACATCCGGTGCGTGTTTTCGACGAGGCCGCCGCCCGTGATATGCGCCATCCCCTTCACGTCCACGTCGCGCAGGAGGCCGAGCACCGGCTTCACGTAGATTCGCGTCGGCTCCAGCAGCGCATCGCCCAGCGTGCGTCCGGCGGGCGGGCCGGGCAGCGCCTGCGCGAGGTCCGCGCCGGACACTTCGAGGATCCGGCGAATCAGCGAGAATCCGTTCGAATGCGGCCCGCTCGACGCGAGGCCCAGGAGCACGTCGCCCGCGGCGATGCGGCGCCCGTCGATCGCCTTCGATTTCTCGACGACGCCGACAGCGAAGCCCGCGAGGTCGTATTCGCCCGGGACGAAGGCCTTCGGATGCTCGGCGGTCTCGCCGCCGATCAGCGCACAGCCCGCTTGCTCGCAACCCGTTGCAATGCCCTTGATCACATCCGTCGCGACGGCGACGTCGAGGCGCTCGCATACGTAGTAGTCGAGGAAGAAGAGCGGTTCGGCGCCCTGCACGAGAATGTCGTTGACGCTCATCGCGACGAGGTCGATGCCGATCGTGTCGTGGCGGTTCAGCGCGAACGCGAGCTTGAGCTTGGTCCCCACACCGTCGGTCCCGGCGACCAGCACCGGCTCGCGATAGCGCTTCGGCAGCTCGATCAGCGCGCCGAAGCCGCCGATGCCGGCCAGCACCTCGGGCCGCAGCGTCCGCTGCGCGAACGGCTTGATGCGTTCGACGAGCGAATCTCCCGCGTCGATGTCGACGCCGGCGTCGCGATAGGACAGCGGAGTGGGCGGAACTGGGGCGGAAGCGGTCATGGAACGCGCCGAATTGGGGGATGGCCCGGCGCCGCGGTAAAGTGCAGGACTGCGCCGATTTTACCGGAATTGACTGCGCGCCGGCCTCGCGTCGCGCTCGGCTGCGCATTCGGACACCTCCCGTGACCACGATCCCGATGGAACAACTCGTCTTCGATCTCGTGCCGCCCGAGCCGCCGTCGTTCGCGAGTTTCCTGCCGGGCCGTAACGCGGAGGCGGTGGCGGCGCTGACGCGATTTGCGTCCGGCGACGCGACCGAGCGGGGATTGGTTCTCTGGGGCGCGGAGGGCGCCGGGAAGTCGCATCTGCTGCGCGCGTGCGTGGCGGCGGCGATCGCAAATGGCTTTGTGGCGACCTACGTCGCCGATCCCGGCGCCCTGATCGCGATGGACCCCGAATCGCTCGCCCACCAGTCGCTCGTTGCCGTAGACGCGATCGAAGCGGCCTCGATCGAAGCGCAGGCGCGCCTCTTCACGCTGTTCAATGCGCTGCAGGCGGCCGGTCACCGTTTCGTCGGCGCCGCCCGCGTCGCGCCCGCCTTGCTGGTCGTGCGCGAAGACCTGCGAACTCGCCTCGGCTGGGGCCTCGTCTACGAAGTCGTGCCGCTCGCCGACGACGACAAGCCGGCCGCCATGGTGGGCTACGCGCGCCGGCGCGGTTTCGCCGTCCCCGACGACGTCGTGCGCTACCTCCTCGCCCACGGCCGGCGCGACATGCCCGCGCTGCTTGGCGCGCTGGCGGCGCTCGACCGGCATTCGCTCGCGACGCGGCGTCCGATCACCGTGCCGATGCTTCGCGAGTGGCTGCAGCGCGAGATCGGATTGCCCTGACAACACGCGGTTTGGACGGGGAAAGCCCGTTGCGGGCAAATTGTCGGGAAAATTGCCCCGCGATGGCCGTGGCAAATCGGTTAACCGTGACAAATCAATGATTTATGTGTACTTCGTCCATTTTAATATGTAACGGGTGTGTCAACCGCCACCGCGAGGCCCGCGTTAACGGCGGCGACACCAAGGATTTGTGTCAAACCAACCCCAACCTCGAAAGAAGCGACAGATGAGCAAACTCCTGACTGCCTTGATCGCCAGCGCGTTCGCGCTGACGGCCTTCGCGCAAACAACCCCTCCGGCGGCGCCGGCCAAGGCTCCGGCCCCGATGGCAGCACCGGCGGCGGCTCCGGCGGCAGCGCCCGCGGCCCCGATGGCGGCGACACCGGCCAAGTTGGCTGACGCCACGAAGTCGACGGCGCAACCGAAGAAGTCGAAGACCAGCAAGAAGAAGAAGAAGCCGAGCACGAGCTCGACCACCGCCGCACCCGCACCGGCACCCACGAAGTAACGCGCAGCAAACGTCGTGCGCCGAGTTGCGCTTTTGCCCCGAAGTCTCTACAATTCCAAGGCTTTATCGACTTTCAGGGTTGCGCAACTCGTCGCCGTGATGAAACCCGTGCACATCAATACTACTGAGGGATACAAATGAACAAATTGTTGATCGCGCTCATCGCTGGCACGTTCGCCGCGGTTGCTGGCGCACAAGGTACCAACCCGGTCACCAACCCGTCGCCCGCGACGAAAGCCAAGCAGTCGGAAGTCGATGCCGCTACCAAGGCCTCGACCGACACCGCCGAACGCAAGGCCCAGGAAAAGGCCGGCGTCGCCGACGCGAAGGCCATGAAGGGCGCGCCGAAGGCGCTGCCGACCAAGCAGGACAAGGCGAAGGCTGTCGACGCCGCCACCAGGGCGAACAGCCAGGGCGTTGCCGACAAGGCGCGCGAGCAAAAGGCCGTCATGGACGCCAAGGCCATGAAGAACGACCCGAAGGCACTGCCGACCGTCAAGGACAAGCAGAAGGCCGTCGACTCGTCGACCAAGGCGAACGCGAGCCCATAAGGTCTTTCGCTCGACTGATGAAGGCAGGGGCCGCAAGTCCCCTGCCTTTTTCTTTTTGGCCGGCAGCGCCGGCCGGAATCGCGACGGAAAATTCGTGACGAACAAAGAGCGCGTGGTGATCGGCATGTCCGGCGGCGTCGACTCGTCGGTCGCGGCGTGGCTGCTGAAAGCGCAGGGCTTCAACGTCGTCGGCCTCTTCATGAAGAACTGGGAGGACGACGACACCGACGAATACTGCACGTCGCGCGAGGATCTGGTCGACGCGGCGTCGGTGGCCGACGTGATCGGCATCGAGCTCGAAGCCGTGAATTTCGCGGCCGAGTACCGCGAGCGCGTATTCGCGCACTTCCTGCGCGAGTACGAGGCCGGGCGGACGCCCAACCCGGACGTGCTTTGCAACAGCGAGATCAAGTTCCGCGCGTTCCTCGACCACGCGCGCACGCTCGGCGCGGACCGGATCGCGACCGGGCACTATGCGCGTGTGCGGCGGATTGGAGAGCGTGTCGAGTTGCGCAAAGCCGCCGACACGACCAAGGATCAAAGCTATTTCCTGCACCAGCTCACCCAGGAGCAGCTCGCCCCGGTGCTGTTCCCGCTGGGGGAGATGCTGAAGCGCGACGTGCGCGCGACCGCGAAGCGCGAGGGAATTCCGACGTGGGCGAAGAAGGACTCGACCGGGATCTGCTTCATCGGCGAGCGGCCATTCCGTGATTTCCTCGCGCAGTACCTGCCGCGCA
Source organism: Casimicrobiaceae bacterium (assembly GCA_039934535.1). Classification (GTDB taxonomy): domain Bacteria; phylum Pseudomonadota; class Gammaproteobacteria; order Burkholderiales; family Casimicrobiaceae; genus CAIWHR01. The sequence continues at coordinate 3,716 of JBDTLY010000145.1, forward strand.
CGCCCGGCCCGATCGAAACGCCGGACGGGCGGGTCGTCGGACGTCACGACGGGCTCGCGTACTACACGCTGGGTCAGCGGCAGGGACTTGGCGTGGGCGGCACGAAGGATGGGTCCGACCTGCCGTGGTTCGTCGCCGGCAAGGAGGGCGCGCGCAATGCGCTCATCGTCGTCCAGGGGCACGACCATTCGCTGCTTTACCGGCGCGAAGTCGACGCGCAGGAAATGCACTGGATCGCCGGCGTGCCGCCGGGACCGACGACGCTGGCGGACCTCGGCGCGAAGACGCGCTACCGGATGCCGGATGCGCCGTGCCGCGTCGAATTGCGCGACGGCAATCGCGCGCGCGCGACGTTCGGCGAGCCGCAGTGGGCGCCGACGCCGGGACAGTACCTCGTGCTCTACGACGGCGACGTGTGCCTGGGCGGCGGTGTGATCACCGCACCGCCGAAACTCGTGCGCATGGCTTCCACTATCGAGGCGAACTCGGAAGTCTAGACGGGGAACATCGCCGCGCGATTCGTCTTTTCGCTACGGCCAGGTCAGCACCGCAAATTCGGGCCATCCGTCCCAGGGAATGCCGGCGTAGCGCTTCGACGTCGCAGTCATCGCGGTGTCCTGCTTGTAGTACGACGCTTGCGGGTCCTTGTCGGGGAGATTGTTCTGCGCGCGCAGTTTGAGGTACGCGCGATACTCGGCCTCCGTGCCGACGTAAACGCGATTCCTGGCGAGGTCCGGATAGACGAACCATTCCTTGCCGGTATGCGTGATCACGGTCACCTGCCCCGCGGGCAGTGTCGGCAGCTGCTGCAATTGCCGGTCGGTTCTGGCCACCACGGTCTTGAATCCGGCGGTAACCAGGAGCGGCTCGACCTGCGCCGCGCTCGGGCCCGCGCTTGGAGCGCCTGCGCAGCTCCACACGAGCGCCGGCAATGCGAGCACCATGACGAACCGGGAGAAATCCTCGCGCACGATCATGGTCTAGAACGGAATGTCGTCGTCGAAGTCGTCGGTCTTCGGCTTCGCCGCGGCGCCGCCGCCGCTGCTGCCGCTCTTTGCGCCTGCAGATGCACCCGCGCCGCCCGAGCGTGCGGCACCGCCACCGCCCGCCGATCCGAATTCGACGTCGCCGCCGCCTCCACCGCCACCCCCGCCGCCTTCACGCGAACCGAGGAGCTGCATTTCCTCGGCGACGATCTCGGTCGTGTAACGGTCCACGCCTTCCTTGTCCTGCCATTTGCGCGTCTTGAGCCGGCCCTCGACGTAGACCGGCCGGCCTTTCTTGAGATATTCGCCGGCGATCTCGGCCAGCCGGTCGTAGAACACCACGCGGTGCCATTCGGTCTCTTCCTTCTTCTCGCCGCTGGTCTTGTCCTTCCACTGGCGCGAGGTCGCGACCGTGATGTTGCAGATTGCCGATCCGCTGGTCGCGTAGCGCGTTTCGGGATCGCGGCCGAGGTTGCCGACGATGATCACCTTGTTTACCGAAGCCATCTATGTTTCTCCCATCGAGTAATTGCCATGATTGTAGGCCGAAGGCGCCGTCATCGTGGCACTTGCGGCAAGCCATAGCGCGGTCAGCGCCACGCCGAAAATGAACACGGAGACATCGCCCGCATGGTCGGCGAGCCAGCCGCCCGCCGTGGCGCCGGCGAACGCGCCCAGGAACTGCGCCGTCGAGTTCACGCCGACGGCCGCGCCGCGGGCGTCGCCGGGCGCGCACTTCGAGACCAGCGACGGCAGCATGGCTTCGAGCAGGTTGAGCGCCGCGAAGAACAGCGTCATCGCGAAGGCGAGCGCGAGCAACGAGTGCAGCGTCAGCGCGAGCGCGACTTGAGACCCGAGGAGAACGATCACCGCGCCGTTCAACAGCGGCTTGCCGCGCGCCGGCCGGTCGACGTGCCGAAGGAAGGGATACATCAGCAGGATCGACACCAGCAGCACGGGCAGGTAGACGATCCAGTGCCGCTCGGCGGCGAGGCCGTTGTCGCGCAGTGCGAAGGGTATCTGCGTGAAGAGCGCCATCAGCACGGCGTGCAACGTGAACGTGCCGAAGTTGAGGCGCAGCAGCTGGGGGTCGGCGACGGCGCGGGCGAGCTGGCCCGGCGCGACGTCCCGCTCATGCGAGGCGTGGTCAGGATTTGGCACCACGAATCGCACGACCGCGATGGCGGCGACCGCGAGCACGCCGGTCAAGGCGAAGATCCCCGGCACGCCGATCCAGGTCTTGAGCACCGGACCGGCGATCATCGATGCGGCGAACGTGACGGCGATGGTGATGCCGATGACCGCCATCGCGCGGGTGCGCACCGCGTCGCGGGTCAGGTCCGCCGTAAGGGCGATGACGGCCGCCGAAATGGCGCCGGCGCCCTGCAGGCAGCGGCCCGCGATGACCCAGCCGATGGAGGGGGCCCACGCCGCCAGGAAGCTTCCGACGGCAAAAATCGCGAGACCCATGTAAATCACGGGCTTGCGCCCCCATCTGTCGGAGGCCCACCCGAAAGGAATCTGCAGGATCGCCTGGGTGAGGCCGTAGGCGCCGAGCGCGACGCCGATCAGCGTGTGACTGGCGCCGCCGGGCAGCGCTGTCGCGTACAGCGCGAACACCGGCAGGATGACGAACATGCCGAAGAGGCGCAGGCCGTAGATGCTGGCGAGGCTCGCGGCGGCGCCCCTTTCGGCAGGCGTCATCCGCATGCTCGCAAGGGGCGGCGCGGCGGGATTCGACATGGGCAAATTGCGCAACTGAAAACGCGGCTGGAAGCAGGCGACCGAAACGCAATATACTAACAGGTTGGCCCGTCGTCCCTTAGCCATACGGTCGAGGCAAAAACCGCTGGCCGCGTACTTGAAACTGAAGCCGGGCGCGCGAAAACGCCCGCACCGAAAAAGAAAGCCACAACCTCCGCATGGAATACATCCGCATCCGCGGCGCGCGCACGCATAACCTCAAGAACATCAACCTCGAGCTGCCGCGGCAGCGGCTGATCGTCGTCACCGGGCTCTCCGGCTCGGGCAAGAGCTCGCTCGCGTTCGACACGCTCTATGCCGAGGGGCAGCGCCGGTACGTCGAGTCGCTGTCCGCGTACGCACGGCAGTTCCTGCAGCTGATGGAAAAGCCCGACGTCGACCTGATCGAGGGGCTCTCGCCGGCGATCTCGATCGAGCAGAAGGCGACCTCGCACAATCCGCGCTCCACCGTGGGCACGGTCACCGAGATCCACGATTACCTGCGGCTCCTCTACGCGCGTGTCGGCGATCCGTATTGCCCGGACCATCCGGAGCAGAAGCTCGCCGCGATGACGATTTCGCAGATGGTCGACGCGACGCTCGCGTTCCCCGAGGACACGAAGCTCATGATCCTCGCGCCGGTCGTCGTCAACCGCAAGGGCGAGCAGCTGGAGCTCTTCGTCGAGCTTCGGGCGAAGGGCTTCGTGCGCGTGCGCGTCGACGGCAAGGTGCACGAGATCGACGCGGTGCCGCGCCTGGCCAAGAACTCGAAACACACGATCGAGGTCGTGGTCGACCGCCTGAAGGTGAACGCGGAATTCAAACAGCGGCTGGCGGAATCGTTCGAGACGGCGCTGCGCCACGGCGACGGCCGCGCGATCGTGCTCGAAATGGACACGAACCATGAACACCTTTTCTCCGCCAAGTTCGCGTGCTCCATCTGCAACTACTCGTTGTCCGAGCTCGAGCCGCGGCTCTTCTCCTTCAACAGCCCGATGGGCGCGTGCCCGCGCTGCGACGGCTTGGGCTCGATCAGCTTCTTCGACCCGAAGCGCGTCGTCGCGTTTCCGCAGCTCTC
>JBDTLY010000146.1:0-7474 GCA_039934535.1 Casimicrobiaceae bacterium
GGGCCGCCGATGGCGATGCGCACGATCCCGATGAAGAGCACGCTGTCGCTGTCGCCGGCGCTGGCCGACGCCGCCGAGCGCGCATTGCAGCCCGGCCTGCCCACCGCCGAGGACAAGGCACGCATCTTCAAGGGCACGGGCGTCCTCGTGCGCGGACAACAGCCGGGCGGCGGGCTGCCGCCGGCTACGCCGATCCAGACGAGCGGCAACAGCATCGTGATGAACTGGGAAGGCGCCGACCTCCGCGAGGTGATCCGCAGCGTCCTCGGGGACACCCTCGGCGAGGCCTACACGATCGACGGTTCGGTCGGGGGCACGGTGACGCTGCGCACCACGACGGGCATCCCGCGCGAGGCGCTGCCGGCGACGCTCGAAATGCTGCTGCGGATGAACGGCGCGGGAATGATCAAGGAGGGCGGCATCTACAAGATCCTGCCGCAGGCGGCGCTCGTGCGCGGCAACACCACGCCGCAGCTCGGCAACTCGCAGCGCGCTTTGCCGCCCGGGTTCTCGGTGCAGATCGTCCCGCTGCGCTACATCGGCGTGCGCGAAATGATGCGCATCCTCGAGCCCTTCGCGAAGGACGCGAGCTCGGTGCGGCCCGACGAGCTGCGCAACATGCTGATCCTGTCGGGCACCGAGACCGAGCTGCGGCACCTCGTCGAAACCATCGACATGTTCGACATCGACTGGATGTCCGGCATGTCGGTGGGCGTGTTCACGCTGCAATACGCCGACGTGAAGGCGGTCGGGCAGGAGCTCGACAAGGCCCTCGGCGACAAGGCGACGAGCCCGCTCGCCGGCATCCTGCGCATCATCCCTCTCGAGCGGCTGAACGCGCTCCTCGTGATCACGCCGCAGCCCGCGTACCTCGACGAAGCGAAGAAGTGGATCACGCGGCTCGACCAGGCCGGCACCGGCGACGGCCCGAGCTTCTTCGTCTACAACCTGCAGAACCAGCGCGCCGAAAAGCTGGGGCCGCTCCTCACGCAGGCGTTCACGGGCCGCGCGGCGCCCGCGGCCGCGCCGTCCGCGCCCACGCTTTCGCCCGGCACGCCTGCAGGGACGATCGTGAATCCGCCGACGTTCCAGGCGCAGCCGGCGGTGATCCAGCCGACGATCACGCTCAACACGACGCAGTCGCAGCCGCAGAACCAGAATCTGTCGCAGACCGGCGGGCGCAGCGGCGAGGGGCTCGGCATCGTGCGCAACATCCAGGTGGTCGCCGACAAGGACAACAACACGCTGCTGATCGTCGCCACCGCGCAGGAGTTCCGCATCATCGAAGCGGCGCTGAAGAAGCTCGACGTCCCGCCGCGGCAGGTCACGATGGAGGTCACCATCGCCTCGGTGACAATCACCGACGAGCTCGACTTCGGCGTCGAATGGCTGTTCAAGGGTGGCGCCCCGTCGGGGCGCGGCTCCGGCGGCAACATCACGCGTTCGACGCCCATCAATCCGGCGATTCCACTCGCCGCGGCGGTGGCAACGGCGGCGGCGGCGGCGGTGAATCCGGCCATCGGACTCGCCCAGGGCTTCTACTACATCATCAACAATTCGAACTTCCCGGGCGGGGTCCAGGCGGCGCTGCACCTGCTCGACTCCTATGGCGACACCAAGGTCATCGCGAATCCGCACCTTGCGGCGCTCGACAACCAGAAGGCGACGATCAAGGCGGGCGACAAGATCCCGATCAACCAGCAGAGCATCGTCGGCAGCACCACCAACGTCGTCACGACGACCTCGCAGTACATCGACACCGGCGTGCTGATGCAGGTGACCCCGCACATCAACCAGGGCGGGCTCGTCACGCTCGACATCCAGGTCGAGGTGAGCGACCCGGGTGCGGTGAAGAATCCCGGCGACGCGCCGCCGATCAACACCCGCTCGATCCAGACGATGGTGAACGTGCAATCCGGCCAGACGATGGTGATGGGCGGGCTCATCGGCGAGAACAAGCAGAACACGTCGAAGGGGCTGCCGCTGCTGTCGCGTATCCCGATCATCGGCGGCCTGTTCGGCGACCAGGTGCTGACCAACAACCGAACCGAGCTCGTGATGTTCGTCACCCCGCGCGTCGTGGAGAACGAACTCGACCTCAAGAGCGTCGTCGAGGACCTCCGCCGGCGCATGGAAAAGATCGACGATACGTTCGATGTGTTCAAGAAGCTTCTGCCGCGGACGACGCCAGTAACTCAATGAATCAAATAAACAAATCCTGCACCCGTCGCCGGATGGCGACAAGAAAACGTCTCCAAACCCCGACAAATTCCTGTTGCAGCAGCGCAACGGAAATTTGAGGCAATCGATATCGCCAAAAACCCCGTTGACGATGACAGGGGCATTGGTTAGGCTGCATTCGAGGATTGCGGCGCCGCAGGGCGAAGGGGTACGGTTGGGACGGTCCTCGGGCGGTTTCGCTGCGGCGTTTCACCTGCGATTTTCAGGGGCAATCCAGATGATTGAGCATGGTTTCGGGTGGCGGTGCGCCCACGCGCGCGGTGTCGTTCCTGTTGTTCCGTTAGTGCGTGGAATCGCGATTGCGCTCCTCGTTGCAGTGGCCGGTTGCGCGACGATCGGCGGGCTGACGAAGGAGTCCTCACCTGAGGCGAAGCGCGTGGCGGTGAGCGAGCGCGTGAAGGCCCGCTGGGGTGCCTTGATCGACGGCAACCTGGACCTGGCCTACACGTACTTGAGCCCCGCCTCGAGGGAAATAATGTCGCTGGAGTCCTACAAGCGTCAGGCGCGGGGCTCGGGCTACCGGGAGGTCAAGGTCGAGACGGTGGAGTGTGACGGCGCGGTGTGCAAGGTCCGCCTCACGGTCACGTACGATCACCGCCTGATGAAAGGGCTGATGACCCTGCTGGACGAAAAATGGGTCATCGACGAAGGGAAGGCTTGGTACGTCTGGGGGCAGTAAACACCGGGCGGCCGTTGCAAAATTTCCACAAAGGGGCATTCAGGTGGCAAGCTTAGCGAAAGAATTCGTTTGGACAAGCGGGGCAAGCTGTAATAAGATGTATAGGCTGTCGGTTCTCAAGTGATCACTTTGAAACGCAAACGTAAACACAGGAGTTACTACCAACCATGAACACGTTCAACAAGAAGTCGCTGTACGCCGCCATCGCGGGTGTGAGCGCGCTGGGCATGGCGGGCACCGCGAACGCGGTTCACGTCAACCCGGACGGCCTGGGCCAGGTCCTGATTTATCCGTACTACACGGTACGTGCCCGCACGGGTGCGGTCTTCACGGGCGCGCAGTACAACTCGCTGCTGTCGGTCGTGAATTCGACTGCGTCGGCGAAGGCCGTCAAGGTTCGCTTCCTGGAAGGCAAGGACTCCCGCGAAGTGCTTGACTTTAACTTGTACCTTTCGGCGAATGACGTCTGGACCGCGGGCGTTCTCCCGACGTCCGACGGCGCGGGCATTGTCACGTTCGACAAGTCCTGCACGACGCCGACGGTCTCGAGCAACGCAGCGAGCCCGACGCCGTTCGTCAACTTCGCCTACACCGGCTCGAGCGCGGATGGCGGCGACACGTCGCTCGACCGCACGCGTGAAGGCTACGTCGAAATCATCGAAATGGGCGACGTTACGGGCGTTACGGCCGTGGCCGTCACCCACTCGGGCGGCGTTCCGGACGATTGCAGCGCCATCACGAGCACGCAAGCTGCGCTCGACACGGTTCTGGGTTCGGGCGGTCTCTTCGGCGGCATGACGATCATCAACGTCAACGCCTCGGCCGAAACGGGCTTCGACGCCGTCGCTCTGGAAGCGTTCCGCACGGCTGGCGCATCGATCTGGTTCCCGCCGAATTCGATCGACCCGCAATTGACCGCGCAGCTCGACGCCACGGCGTCAGGCCACCAGGCTGAAGTCTATGCCGGCGGCACGGTCCAGGTCGCCGCGTTCCTCACCGGCATCGATGCGGTCAGCGCAGCGCTGATGCATGACAACGTGATGAACGAATACGTGCTGGACTCGGGTTCGCTGTCGCTGACGGACTGGGTGCTGACGTACCCGACCAAGCGTTACTATGTGTTCGCCGGCACGGGCACGCCGCCCAAGCTGTTCCAGCGCAATTTCGGCGTGAACGGCGCGTGCGACGACGTGACGATCAAGTTCTACGACCGCGAAGAGCAGACCCCGGGCGGTTCGCCGGGTGGCTTCTCGCCGCCGCCCCCGGGCTCGCCGAATCCGGCGCTGTGCTGGGAAGCGAACATCGTGACGTGGAACAACTCGAACCTGTTCAGCTCGAAGAACAGCGTGAACATCACGACGCCGTACCAGAATGGCTGGGGAATCCTGGGTCTGAAGGGCGGTGCCACGGCGCCGATCCATCAGCTGTTCTCGGCCGACACGGTTCCGCGCACATTCAACGGCCTGCCGGTCGTCGGATTCGCGACGGAAACGTACTTCAACGGCTCGATCCCGCTGTCGGGTGGCGGCTCGATCCAGTCGGCCTACGGCGCGAGCTTCAAGCACAAGACCACGACGCTGATCCAATAAGGCGTCCAGTCGAAAGCAATGAGAAGGGCGGGATTCTTTCCCGCCCTTTTTTTCGCCCTCGGTTCCCCGACGATTCCGTGCCCGCGACGCTGGCGGGCATTAATGGACGCTTCCTCTGCCGCCGCGCGGGAGAGGGTTGGGGCGAGGGGCATTTCCTCACTGACGCAAGGCTGGTCTTTCCCGTCGCACGGAGCCGGATTCGCTGTAAAACGAGGGCTCGCCGCGTTATAATGGTGTGAATTTTGCTGAGGGTAGAGGGTCGAACGGCCCGATGATCCCTCCGGAGACATTCCCATGACAAAGTCATTACTCCGCACGCTGTTCGTCCTGGCAGGCGCGACCCTGTTCTTCGCCGCCACGGCGCCCGCGACGGCCGCCACGCTGACCTACAACGATCCCAACTGCGCCGGTTTCCAGATCACCGGCGGGGGGGGCAGCTTCACCCTGACCTGCGCCAAGCTGCAGTGCTCGATCAGCGGGACAACCAATCCGACGACCCTGCAGAACACGTCGTTGACCGCGACCTGCACGCCGGCCGGCGGGTCGTACCTGTGGAGCCTTGTCAGCGGCCCGTTCAGTGCCCCGACATGCCAGGCGCCGTCTACTCCGACCGCGGCCACCACCGCCATCAACAAGCCCAGCGGCATCGTCGCCGGCGACACAAAATCGTGTCTCTATCAGGTTACCGGCACCGCGGCGCCGCTTTCCGGCCAGGCGATGGTCACCGTCACGTGGACCGATGCGCCGGCGACGCCGCCGGTCTGCACGCCGAGCGGCGTGACGAACCCGAGCCCGATGACCAGCGCCGGCGGCACCATCGCCCTCAACGCGAACTGCGTGCCGAGTGCGGGCATCACCTACACGTGGACGCGCACGGCGCCTTCGGCCGGCGCCCCGACCAATTCGACCACGGCAACGCCCTCGGACACGATGGCCAACAACCCCGGCTCGTCGGCCGTCAATTACACATGGCAGGTCGTGGCCTGCACCAGCGGCACGACGTGCGACACGAAGACGATCAGCGCCAGCGTGCCGGGCACCGGCGGCTTGAGCTGCCCCGGCTTTGCCAAGACCATCGTGGTCGACATCCCGTGGAACACCGCAAGCCCGGCGCAATTCCTGACCCAGAATTTCGGTGACATGACCGCGAACACGGCGGTAGTGATTCGGCTCAATCCCGCGCCGGTGGGCACGGTGTTTCCCGTGTCAGGTCACATCAACGGATCCGAATTCGGGGACCCCGCGACCAACCGCAACGCGGTCGTGTCGATGAGTTCCTGCGACTGGACGAACTCGATCGGCAACAACTTTGCCTATCGGCAGGTTGGCACCATCAGCTTCAACTGGGATCTCGGGGTGGCCGCAACCCACGCTCTCTCGCCGGGGATCCTGACCATGGCCGCGGGGACGACCTATTACATCAACGTCAAAAACACAGACGCCTCCGGGACGGTCAATACCTGCGCCGGCGCGACGTGCAACATGACATTCGGCTGGACCAAGCCGCACTGATCGCAATACGCAATTCCACGCACGCCGAGCCCCGCGTCCCTCGCGGGGCTTGGCATTTATGAACAGGGCGCGGCCTCACGGATCGCCGCGCCTATGACCTCCGGAACACATTCCATGAACGCCCACGCCCTGAACTCCCTGGCTTTCCGCGCGCTGTTCGCGCTCGCAGCCACCACCCTGTCGTTCGCTCCCGCGGTTGCGGCCGCCCCCGCCGCTGACGGTGACACCTCGGCCGCCGACACCATCCTGCTGCGCCGTGGCAATGTAACGCTCACGCGCGGTGACTGGGACGCCGAGGTGCTGCGCATTCCGGCGAAGGACCGCGCGGACTTCGCCGAGAGCCCGCGCCGCAATCGCCAGCTCCTCGAGCGCATGATGACCACGCGCGAGCTGGCGGCGCGCGCGCGCGAGCAGAAGCTCGACCAGGACCCGATGACGCGCCTGCGGGTCCGGCAGGAGGAAGACCGGGTCCTCGCCGCGGTGCTGACCGCGAACGTTGAGGAAGGTGCTGCGATCGAATTCGAGCTCAAGCGGCCCGCGTGGGAGCGGCGCGCGCGCGAGCTGTACGAGGTCGACAAGCCAAAGTACTCGACGCCGGAAACCGTGACCGTCACGATGCTCTTCTTTTCCGCCACGAAGGACAGCTTTGACGGCGCGCAGGCGCGGGCGACCGAGGCGCTGGCCAGGATCAAGGGTGGCGCGGACATCGGCGAACTCGCCCTGACGCTCTCCGACGACGCCACGACGCGCGAGCTTCGCGGGCGCAAGGGCCCGGTTTCGCGCGCGGACCTGGACCCGAGTCTCGCCAACGCGGTCTTCGCTTTGACGAGCAAGGGGGCGCTGAGCCAACCGATTCGCACGCGCGACGGCTGGTTCGTCGTCCGGCTCGACGAACGCCAGGCGCCAAAGCCGCGGAGCTTCGACGAAGTGAAAGGCGAGATCCTCGCCCAATTCAAGGAAAGCAGCATCAACGCCGCGCGCGAGGCGATGAGCGCGACCCTCGGCGAAGGCAAGCAGCTCGAGGTCAACCAGCCGGCGATCGACGCGCTGCGCACGCCGCCCCGCCAAAGACCATAAGAGAACCGCCGGGCTGGCGATGGCGGACAACGCGTGCGGTCGCTGCGCGCGATGCTTGCATTCCAGCGGCGCCGGTTCTTGCTATCCTCGCGCCATGACGGTTTCCTCGCAGGTCGGTGCAGCGCCGGTCTCCCGCAACCGCGCGCTGTTTATCAACTTCCTCCGCCGCGAGCTCGTCACCCGCTACCTCGGCAGCACGAGCGCGCTGCTGTGGGCGTTCCTGCAGCCGCTGCTCCTGCTCGCGGTCTACCACTTCGTGTTCACGTCGGTCTTCCGCGCCGGCGCGTTCGGCGGCACGAGCTTCCTTCTGTTCGTCGCCGTCGCGCTGTGGCCGTGGCTCGCGGCGCAGGACGGCCTTTCGCGCGCGACGGTCTCG
>JBDTLY010000147.1:0-7438 GCA_039934535.1 Casimicrobiaceae bacterium
GCGGTCGGCGAGCTTCTGCTGCTGGTCCTTGTACGTCGGCACGCGCTCGAGCCAGGCGACCGGCGTGATCATGCCGAGCAGCAGCGTGAGCTCCGCGTGCTCGGGCACGCGCGACTGGATGAAGATCGTCGCGCGCGTCGGGTTGATCCCCGCCGCGAGCCAGTCGACGAACATGTCCCACACCGTTTCGGAGATGACGCCCGTCTCGTCGTGGTGCGTGGTCAGCACGTGCCAGTCCGCGGCGAAGTACAGGCACTCGTACTCCTCCTGCAGCTTCACCCAGTTCTTGAGCGCACCGTGGTAATGGCCGATGTGCAGCCGCCCCGTGGGGCGCATTCCCGACAATACGCGATCTGTGTACATCGTCTGGTTGGGTCGGTCGCGATCCGCGCTCAGGCGCCGACCAGCGTCTGAATCAGCGCAACCGTCCCCTGAATCACCGGGCGAACGAACGCATCGATGATGCCAAGCTGCGGATCGAGCAGCAGCAGCCCCATGATGATGAACAGGCCGTAGGGCTCGATCTTCGAATACGGGTACGCGAGCGATTGGGGAAGCAGACTCGAAACGACCCGGCCACCGTCGAGCGGTGGTATCGGAATAAGATTGAAAGCCATCAGCATCACGTTTACCTTTACCCCAGCCATTGCCATCGCGTTCAGCGCCCCGCTGTCGAACAGCGCGCCCGGCGCCGAATCCTTCAGCAGCAGCGCCCAACCGATCGCCATGACCACGTTGGCCGCCGGCCCTGCCGCGGCCACCCAAAGCATGTCGCGCTTCGGATTGTCCAGGTTGCCGAAATTCACCGGCACCGGCTTGGCCCAACCGAACAGGATCGGCGAGTGCATCAGCACCAGCACCGCCGGCAGGATCACCGTGCCGATCGGATCGATGTGCTTGAGCGGATTCAGCGTCACCCGCCCCAGCATCCAGGCGGTCTGGTCGCCGAACTTGCGGGCGACATAGCCGTGGGCGGCCTCATGCAGCGTGATCGCGAAGACCACCGGAACTGCATAGAGGGCGATGGTCGCGAGCAGCGAAAAATCCATTAGCGGCGCATTTTACCCGACTCCGGCCCCATCCGCCGGAAACGGGGCTGGCTACGCTTCTCTCACGGGAAGTCCCAGCCGCGCCGGATCGCCGGCGCCGAGCCGAACGACAACCGGCGGGACCACCGCCAGGTCGACGACCGTCGTCGGCTCCGCCGGGCACGGACCGGCGTCGATGACGAGATCGAGCACGCGGCCCAGGCTGTCGCGAATGTCCTGCGCATCGTTCAGCGGTTCCGTCGCGCCCGGGAGGATCAGCGTGGACGACAGGATCGGCTCCCCGAGTTCGTCGAGCAGCGCTTGCACGACCGGGTGACCGGGCACCCGCACGCCGACGGTGCTGCGCTTGGGGTGCTGCAGCCGCCGCGGCACCTCGCGCGTTGCGGGCAGCACGAACGTGAAGCGGCCCGGCGTCCCCTGGCGCACGATCCGGAACTGCCAGTTGTCGAGCCGCGCGAAGTGGCCGATCTCGGATAGATCCCGCAGCACCAGGGTCAAATGATGATCGTCGCCCACGCCGCGAATCTGGCGAATCCGCTTCGCCGCCGCCAAGTCGCCCAGATGGCAGCCGAGGGCGTAGCTCGAATCGGTCGGATAGGCGATGACGCCGCCGTCGCGGAGAATGCCCGCGGCCTGGCGAATCAGGCGCGGCTGAGGATCGACCGGATGAATCTCGAAGAATTGAGCCATGAATCACGCCGAAAAGCGACGACCGCCCGCGCGTTATAATTCCCGCTGATTCTAACCGACCCTCGCCGTACGTCGTAATTGGCACTAAGGCAACCCCTTGAACCTGCAGCAACTGCGTTATCTCTGCGCGATCGTCGACCACGGACTCAACGTGTCGGACGCGGCCGAAGCGCTGCACACCTCGCAACCCGGCATCAGCAAGCAGATCCGCCAGTTGGAGGACGAACTTGGTGTCCGCGTGTTCGTGCGGCAGGGCAAGCGCCTCGCCTCGCTGACACCGGCCGGCGAGTCCGTTGTCGCGACCGCCCGGCGCGCATTGCGCGAAATCGGCAACCTGAAGCGCGTCGGCGCCGAGTTCCACAGCGAGGACCAGGGAACGCTCGCCATCGCGACCACGCACCTGCAGGCGCGCTACGTGTTGCCGCCGGTGCTGCGCGATTTTGCAGCGCGGTATCCGAAGGTCAAGCTCGAGCTGCATCAGGGCAATCCGATCCAGGTCGCCGAGCAGACGGCGGGTGGCACCGCCGACATCGGCATCGCAACCGAAGCGCTCGCGATGAACCCCGATCTCGTCACGCTCCCCTGCTACCAGTGGAACCGCTGCGTGCTCGTTCCGCGAGGTCATCCGCTCGCGAAGGCGCAGGCGCTCACGCTGGCGGCGCTCGCCCGGAATCCGATCGTCACCTACGACTTCACGTTCACCGGCCGCTCGCAGATCAACGCGGCGTTCGACGCCGCGGGACTCGTGCCCAACGTCGTGTTGACGGCGCTCGATTCCGACGTCATCAAGACGTACGTCGAGATGGGGCTGGGCGTCGGCATCATCGCGAAAATGGCATGGGATCCGGCGCGCGACGCGGGCGTCTTCGAACAGCTCGATGCGTCCCACCTGTTCGCGCCGTCGACCACGCGAATCGCGCTGCGCAAGGGAACGTTCCTGCGCGGTTACCTCTACGATTTCATCGCCGGGTTCGCGCCGGCCCTCGACCGCGCGGCGGTCGATGCCGCGCTCGCAAGCGCCGGGACGCGGTGAACGAGTCGCGCGATTCCGCGGCGGCGCTCGCGCCGGCCGGCGTGCGCCGCGCCAACGAACCTCGGCGAACCTGGTCGTTCGCCGCATTGCTGGCGTCGCTGTCGATGCTGGCGCCCATCGCGATCGACGCCTACCTCCCCGCGTTTCACGCCATCGGGCAGGAATTCGACGCGGCGCCGCTCGCGGTGCAGCAGACCCTTTCCGCGTACCTCATGGCGTACGCGTTCATGATGCTCTGGCATGGCGCGCTGTCCGACGCGCTGGGCCGGCGGCCGATCGTGCTTGCGGGTCTCGTCGTCTATGCGTTTGCGACGCTGGGTTGCGCGATCTCCGGAAACATCGAGTCGCTATGGCTGTTCCGGATCCTGCAGGGGCTGTCCGCCGGCAGCGGGCTCGTCGTGGCTCGGGCCATCGTGCGCGATCGCTTCCAGGGCCCGGAAGCGCAGCGCCTGATGTCGCAGATGACGCTGGTCTTCGGGATCGCGCCTGCCGTCGCGCCGGTCATGGGCGGCGCAATGCTGAATCTCTTCGGCTGGCGCGCGATCTTCTGGATGCTGCTCGTGCTGATCGTGGTTGTCTTTGCCTGGGCCGCGAAAAGCCTGCCCGAAACGCATCCGCGCGCGGCGCGGCAGCCGCTGCATCCGAAGGCGCTCTGGCGCAGCTATCGGACCGTCCTGTTCCACCTCGACTTCGCGCTGCTGGCGTCGATCCTTGCGCTGAACTTCGCCGGGTTCTTCATCTACATCGCCGGCGCGCCGGGATTTCTCATCGACCTCCTCGGCGTGTCGACGTGGGGGTTCGCGTGGCTGTTCGTGCCGATGATCGGCGGCATCATGATCGGCGCCATTCTCTCGGGACGCTTCGCCGGTCGCCGCTCGCCTCGACAGACGGTGCGCCTCGGGTATTCCCTGATGTCCGCCGGCGTGGCCCTTAACTTGCTGACGTGCTGGCTGCTGCCGCCCGGCGTCGTCTGGAACGTGTTTCCGGTCTTCGTCTTCTGCATCGGCACGAGCCTCATGACGCCGTCGATGACGCTGCTGATGCTCGACCTCTTTCCGGCGATGCGCGGCATGGCGTCGTCACTGCAGGGCTTTGTCCATTTCTCGCTCTCCGCCGTGGTCGCCGGCACCATTGCGCCGTTCCTCGTCCGCTCGCTCGAGGCGCTGGCCCTCGGCATGCTGGGCACGACCGTGGCAAGCTTCGCCCTTTGGCTCGTCTACCAGCGGCGGACGCGCCGGGTACTTCGGGAATGGACACCATGAAACGCATCCTCGCAACGGCGCTGCTGGCCGGCATGTTCACGTCGCTCGCCGGGGCCGCGCCCGCTGTCGTCGAGCTGCCGGCGACGAAATTGTCGATCGGCAAGCACACCGTCATCGCCGAAGTCGCGGCGACGCCGGCCCAGCGCGAGACGGGGCTCATGCATCGCTTCAGCCTCAAGCCCGACCACGGCATGATTTTCGTGTTCGACCGCGAGGAGCCGCAGGCCTTCTGGATGAAGAACACGTTCATTCCGCTGTCCATAGCGTTCATCGCCGCCGACGGCCGCATCGTGAACGTCCTCGAAATGTCGCCGCAGGACGAAACGACGCGCTGGTCGAGCGGACCGGCGCAATACGCGCTGGAAATGCGCAAGGGCTGGTTTGCCGAGCACGGCATCAAGGCCGGCGACCGGGTCGAGGGACTGCAGGCCATCAAGCGGTAGGCGCGTCCGGTCCGCGCTCGAAGGTCTGCCGACGAGCGGTCTTGACGAGCGTCCCACAGGTTGTAGCCTACTTTTCGTCCGCCACGCGGGCCAGGATGCCACCCGCTTCGGTACTTGCGGTGGGTTGCGCGACCACCGCATTGTCGATGTAATGGGGTCGCCGAGTGCCTGCCGACGCACTTGCATCCCCGTCAGGAGTATTTTCGCCGTGTTGCAGCCTTTGCGCCTTGGACCGGTCGCCGTCGATCGCGCGCGCTACCTGCCACCCATGCTGCTGCCGCTCGTCCAAGCGGCGGCACACGGCGACGACATCGTTCCCGAGTTGCAGACGGTGATCCGCGGATTCGGCTTCGACACCTTCATGTACGCGACCGCGAACTATCACCTGCGGCCCGACAACGACGAGCGGATGTACGTTTTCACGACGCTGCCGCGCGAATGGGTGATCCGCTACGACCAGCGCGCCTACGTCGAATGCGATCCGCGGGTCGTCGCCTCCTTCGACAATGCCCTTCCGCTCGTGTGGGACCAGCAGAGCGAGCGCGGCCGCAGCGCCAAATCCGACGACTTCCTCGCCGATGCGGCGGCTCACGGCGTGGCCAGCGGTGTCGCGTTTCCGGTTTACGCGACCTACCCCTCGCGCAACATCGTCGCGCTCAACTCCGCATCACCGGTCATCGCGAAGGAACGGCGCGACGAAATCACGCGCATGCTGGGCGAGATCGTCCTGTTCGGCCAGTACTTCCACGAGCTGTTCGTCAAAGGCGTCATCGAACGAGGACTGTCGCCGTTCTCGGAAGGCGCGCCGCTCAGCGGCCGCGAAAAGCGCTGCCTGCAGCTCGCGTCGCACGGCCTCACCAGCGCAGAGATCGGAACGCGCCTCGGCATCGTCGACCGCACCGTCAATTTCCACTTCGCGAATATCCTGAGCAAGCTGGCCGTGCGCAACCGCCACGAGGCGATTGCCAAGGCCGCGACCCTGGGGCTCCTCGCGACTTCGGCCTCACCGTGACAACCGCCGTTGCCCGGATCAACCGGCCACGGCCCGGGCATTGACGCGCAACCACTGCCGCAGCTCCGCGATCGAGTCGACGGTCGCGAGCGCGCCGAAATCCGCCAGGCTACCTGCCGGGTGCGCGCCCCACGAGACGGCAACCGCGGCGGCGCCGGCGTTGCGCGCAAGCTCGAGGTCGTGCGACGTGTCGCCGATCATCAGCGACGTATCGGGGTCCGCACCGGCGCAATCCATCAGATGCAAAAGCATGTCCGGGTGCGGCTTCGGACGACCTTCGTCGGCGCATCGGGTCGCGAAGAAGCGGCGCGTAAGGCCCTGCAGCGCCAGCGCGCGCTCGAGGCCCGCGCGTCCCTTGCCGGTCGCGACCGCAAGCAGGAAACCCGCCGCGTCGAGTTCGTCCAACATTTCGCGAACACCGTCGAACAAAGAGATCTCTTTCTCGCGGGCAACGTAATGATTGCGATAATGGCCAGCAAGCTCCGGATAGCGCGCTTCCGGTACCGCGGGCGCGGCGTACCGCAGGGCGTCGCCGAGGCCCAACCCGATCACGTGACGTGCCGAACTCTCGTCCGGCACCGCTGCACCGATGTCGCGGCAGGCCTCCTGGAGTGAGCGCGCGATGAGCCCGGTCGAGTCGACGAGCGTGCCGTCCCAGTCGAAGACGATCAGCTGGAAGCGGCGGGACAAGTCGACGTCAGACGCCATCGACGACCGCGCGTTCGGCGTCGAGGCGCGCCACGAATCGCGCGAGATCGGCGGACAGCGGCGATTCGACGATAATTTCGCGGCCATCGATCGGATGCGCGAAGCGAATGCGGTGCGCGTGCAGGAACATGCGCTTCAGGCCCTGCTTCGCGAGTGCCTTGTTCCACGGAAAATCACCGTACTTGTCGTCGCCGGCAAGCGGATAGCCAAGATGGGTAAGGTGAACCCGGATTTGATGCGTGCGGCCGGTTTCGAGCTCGGCTTCGAGAAGTGAAAGCGGCGGATCCGCGGCCGGCCAGGTCTTTACACGGCGGAACACCGTGCGCGCGACGCGTCCGTCGCGGTCGACGCGCACGCGCCGCTCGCCGTCGCCCGTGACCCAGGTCTCCAGCGACAGATCTACCCGACGCAGCGCGTCGCGCCACTTGCCGCGCACCAGCACGTAATAGCGCTTGTCGATCAGCCCGTCGCGCAGTTGCGTGTGCAATCCGGTCAGCGCCGCGCGCTTTTTCGCCACCAGCAGGACGCCCGAAGTGTCGCGATCCAGCCGATGGACGAGTTCGAGGAACTTCGCCTCCGGGCGCGCATTGCGCAGCCGTTCGATGACGCCGAACGCGATCCCGCTGCCGCCGTGAACGGCAAGTCCGGACGGCTTGTCGAGCGCAATCAGCGACTCGTCCTCGAACAGCACCGGCGGGATGTCCAAGGTGCGAGGGGGAGCCGTGGCTCGGCGCGCGTCGGGCGTCGCCGTCCGGATCGGCGGAATCCGCAGTTGGTCCCCGGCGGCGAGCCGGGTGTCCGGACCCACCCGTCCACGGTTGACCCGAACCTCCCCGCTGCGCAGGATCCGGTAAATATGGCTTTTGGGGACCCCCTTGAGGACTTTTTGCAGGAAGTTGTCGATCCGCTGGCCGTCGCCGTCCTCGCCGACCACCAGTCGATTCACAGCATCCTTGCTTAAATCTTTCATTTGATTATTATGCGGGAAATCTGCCGAAAAATCCGAGCTTAAGCGTTTGATCCTACGACGAAAAACATGCCGGCCGCCCTCCCGATTCCTCTACGTCCAATTTCGCCGAGGGCCACGGGGCGCGCTTATCTGATGCCGCACGAGTTGAGGCGCCTGACAGCCACCGAGGACGTGGCGGCGCAGGCCGAATGGTTACACGCGAGGCGCGTCCGACACGAGATCGGTCGCCTCGGAATGCCGCTCGTCCGCCGGTCTGCATATCGCGACGCTT
>JBDTLY010000148.1:0-7398 GCA_039934535.1 Casimicrobiaceae bacterium
AGCGCGCGCCCGTGCTCGCGGCCGGGCTCGCGATCATGGCGGCGTCGCTGGTCGAGCTCGACGTCGAGCGCATCAATCCGGTCGGCGGCGCGCTGCGACTCGGCGTGCTCTACGACCTCCTCGGGCGCACGGTGCGGCGCGACATCCGCGAAGCCACCATCGAGCAGTTCATCGCGCGTTACCGGATCGACCGCGAGCACGCGGAGCGCGTTGCCGCGATGGCGGTCGGGCTTTACTCCAAAGCCGTGCCGAAAGCCGACCCGAGGCTGGTGCAACGGATCCGCTGGTCGGCGCTCCTGCACGAGACCGGATTCTCGGTGTCGCACACCGGGTTCCACAAGCACGGCGCCTACATCCTGCACCACGCCGACATGCCGGGATTTTCGGCGGGCGAGCAGCACGAGCTCGCAAACCTGGTGCTGGGCTGCCGCGGCAGCCTGTCGAAGATGGCGCCGCTGCTCCACAATTCCGCGTTTCGCGCGCCGCTCCTCGCGTTGCGCCTCGCCGTGCTCTTCCACCACGCGCGGCGCGCAATCGATCGCCCCCGCATTGCGCTTGCGATCCGTCCGCGGATCGCCGTGGGCATTTCCGCGCGCTGGCTGAAGGCGCATCCGCTGACTGCGCACCTGCTCGTGCGCGAGCGCAGCGAATGGGGCACGATGGGCTACGCCTGGCGCGGCAAGCGGTAGCGCGCGTCTGGCCAGTTCGGCACGGCCGCGAAGGCCCCGACCGGGACGAGGTCGCGCAAAGTCAGCGTATCAAACAAAATCCGGCGCGATCACGACGCGCAGCACGACCGACGACGCGCCGGTCTTGTCGCGGATGGTGAGCCACCAGACCGCGCCTTTCTTGACCGACCACCACGCTTCCTCGCCGGAGAGCAGGAACGACGCGATGGCGCCCAGCGTCGGCTGGTGGCCGACCACGACGACCGCCTCGCGCGAATCGGGCCAGCCGGCCGCGTTCAAGACGGCGGAGCCTGTCGCGCCGGGTCCGATTTCGTCGACCGTGCGGAACTTGCGCTTGAGCGCGAGCGCCGTCTGCTGCGCGCGATCGGCGGGCGAAACGAGTATGCGCGCGGTATCGGGCAGAAAATGATCGAGCCACTCGCCCATCCGCTCGGCCTGTTTCTGCCCTTTGGCGGTGAGGCGCCGGCCGAGGTCCGGCTCGCCGGGCTCGGCTTCGGCGTGTCGCCACAGCACGAGGTCCATCGTCAGTCGACCTCGTCCGGCTCGCGCATCGCCTCGAGCAGCGCCTGCTGCGCCGACTTCGCCTGCGCGCGGCCGCGCGGCGCGAGCTTCACCCAGCTGCCATCGGCCCGAAGCTCCCACGCGTCGCGTGTGTCCGCGAGGCACGCGGACAATCCCTCCTCGACGACGCGCTTGCGCAGGACGATGTCGCGCACCGGGAACGCGACCTCGATGCGCCGGAACATATTGCGGCCCATCCAGTCGGCCGACGCAAGCCACACGTCGGGCGTGCCCGCGTTGGCGAAGAACCAGACGCGATGATGCTCGAGGAACCGGCCGAGGATGCTGCGCACGCGGATGTTGTCGGACAAGCCGCGCACGCCGGGGCGCAGCGCGCAAGCGCCGCGCACGACGAGGTCGATTTCAACGCCGGCCTGCGACGCCGCGTACAGCGCGCGAATCACGCCTTCCTCGAGCAGCGCGTTCATCTTGGCGACGATGCGCGCTGTCTTGCCCGCGCGCGCGTTCTTCGTCTCGCGCCGGATCATTTCGATGACGCGCCGGTGCATCGTGAACGGCGCCAGCAGCAGATGCCGCATTCGCCCCGCCTTGGCGAGGCTCGTGATGTGCATGAACACTTCGTTGACGTCGGCGCAGATCGCGGGGTCCGCGGTGAGCAGGCCGAAGTCGGTGTACAGGCGCGTCGTGCGCGGATGGTAATTCCCGGTGCCGAGGTGCGCGTAAGGCCGCAACCGCATGCGCCCGCGGCCATCCGGCTCGCGGCGAATGAGGAGCGCGAGCTTCGCATGCGTCTTCAAGCCGAACACGCCGTACACGACCTGCGCGCCGGCGCGCTCCAGCCGCTCGGCCCAGTTGATGTTCGCTTCCTCGTCGAACCGCGCCATCAGCTCGACGACAACGGTCACCTCCTTGCCGCGCCGCGCCGCCTCGATCAGGGCTTCCATCAGGACGGAATTGACGCCCGTGCGGTACACCGTCTGCTTGACCGCCACGACGTCCGGATCGTCTGCGGCCTTGCGGATGAACTCGACCACCGGCTCGAACGACTGGTACGGATGGTGCAGGAGGATGTCGTGCTGGCGGATCGCGGCGAGGATGTCCGGCTGCTCGCGGAGCCGGTCGGGAAGGCCCGGAACGAACGGCGGATACTTGAGCGTGTCGAGATCGACCTGGTCGACCAGCGAAGACAGCCGCGCGATGTTGACCGGCCCGTCGCAACGGTAGAGATCCGCGCTCGTCAGCTCGAATTGCTGCAGGAGGAACTGCGCGAGCGGCTCCGGGCAGTTGGCCGCGACTTCGAGGCGGACCGCGGAACCGAATTGCCGCTGCGGCAGTTCGCCCTGCAGCGCCTGGCGCAGGTTCTTCACTTCCTCCTCGTCGATCCAGAGGTCCGCGTCGCGCGTCACGCGGAACTGCGCGTAGTTGACGACGGCGCGGCCCGGGAAGAGCTCGTGCAGGCGCGCATGGATCACCGACGAAAGCATCACGAACGCGTTTTCGCCGCCCGCGACCTCGGGCGGCAGCCGGATGATGCGCGGCAGGACCCGCGGCGCCTTGACGATCGCGATTCCCGTGTCGCGCCCGAATGCGTCGGTGCCCGACAGCTCGATGACGAAGTTGAGGCTCTTGTTGACGACCTGCGGAAACGGGTGCGCCGGATCGAGCCCGATTGGCGTGAGCAGCGGACGCACCTCGCGCTGGAAGAACTTCGTCGCCCACGCGCGCTCCGCCGCGGTGAACTCGGTGCGCCGCACGAGGCGGACGCCCGCCTGCTCGAGGGCGGGCAGCACGTCGCGGTTGAGGAGCGCGTATTGCGCGTCGATCAGCGCGCGCGCTTCCACGCCCACCTGGGCCAGCAGCGCGCGCCCCTCCTGCAGCGTCATGCCCGTCGGCGGAACCTTTGCGCGGAGCTGCTCTTTGATGCCGGCGATCCGGATCTCGAAGAATTCGTCGAGGTTGCTGCCGGCGATGCAGAGGAAACGAAGACGCTCGAGGAGCGGCGTCGCGGTGTCCGCGGCGATCGCCAGCACGCGACGGTTGAAGGCGAGGAGCGAGAGCTCGCGGTTGAGAAGTGCGGCGTCGGCGGGAGTGTCGGGCATGGGCGCGCGCGTCCCGGCGTCCGGCGCGGGCAGGCCGGCGGACGGGGTCGGGTTCGACGTGTGCAGCGGGTCCATAGGGTGACCGGGGCAGATTACGCCCATGTTACGACACCCGCCCGGAACCCCGGCCGTCGTGGCCCGGGGCGGGTCAGCCAGCGCCCCGCGCCGGCTCCAGGACAAGCCAGGCGCAGCGGCCCTTGGTTTCCTTGTCCAGCACCGCGAGGTAATCGACGTGCGCCGCAAGCTCGTCGGCGGTCGGCTCGACCACGAGGAGTGGCCCTCCCCGGCCGGTTGAGCCCGGCGCGAGGCCATCGGCAGGTACCCCGTCCGCGCGTCGCGGCGGCGCGCCGAGATCCATCGTCAGCGACTCCTGTCCGCGGGTCATCGCGAGCCAGACCTCGGCCAGGAGCTCCGCGTCGAGGAGGGCGCCGTGCAGGGTGCGGTGCGCATTGTCGATGCCGAAGCGCTCGCACAGGGCATCGAGGCCGTTGCGCTTGCCGGGGAACATCTCGCGGGCGAGCGCCAGCGTGTCGGTCAGCTTCCCGTACGTCGCGGCGGACGCCGAGTGCCCGGCGAGACCGAACTCGACGTCGAGGAACGCCACGTCGAACGGCGCGTTGTGGATGATCCACTCGGCGCCACGCGCGAACTCGAGGAACTCGGCGGCGATGTCGCCGAATTTCGGCTTGCCCTTGAGGTCGTCCCAGGTCTTGCCGTGCACCACGGTGGCGCCCGCGTCGATTTCGCGCCCGGGGTCGACGTGGAACTGGACCATGCGGCCGGTCGCGCGCCGGTTGACGACTTCGATGCCCGCGAGCTCGATGATCCGGTGGCCCTGCTTCGGATCGAGGCCAGTGGTTTCGGTGTCGAGGACGATCTGGCGCATCAGCTATCTGCGGTAGCGCTGAATCGTCGCTTGTATTTCCGCGATCGCGCGCTCGATCTCGTCGTCGGAGAGATCGCGCTGCACGCCTTTGCGGTCGGTCAGCGTCAACGTGCGATCGATCTGCGTCTGGAATTCGCCGAGGCCCAGCGTCTCGGTGATCGTCGTGGAAGGCTCATCGGTGAGCGTCTCGGGACCCCAGCGCACGACGATCGCCGAAAGGTTGTCGGCGTCGGGGCCGCCGCGCTTTTCCGCCTCGCGCATCATCTGCGGCGCGGTCTTGAGGATTGGCGTCGACGTGAGCCACGTCGCCATCTCCTCCTTGTTCAGCACGCTCCACAGGCCGTCCGTGCACATGACGAGGACGTCGCCGTTGCGCAGCGGCGTGCGCTTGCCGAGGTCTATCACCGGGTCGACGAGGCCGCCCAGGCAGCTGAAGATCTTGTTGCGGTCCGGGTGTTCCGCGACCTCGGCGGCGGCGATGATTCCCTGGTCGACGAGGTACTGGACCTTCGAGTGGTCCTTCGTCTGCCCGATCATCCCGCCTTGCCGGTAGAGGTACAACCGCGAATCGCCGACGTGCGCCCAGTAGGCGTGCCCGGCCTGGACGATGCACGCCACGCACGTCGTGCGCGGCGTCTCGAGCATCGAGAACTGGTTCGCGTAGGACCCGAGTGCCGCGTGCGCGCGGAGCATCGAGTCCTGCAGAAACTTGAGCGGATTCTTGAGGATCGGCTTCGCCTCCTGCTGGAAGCGCTCGATGAACAGGCGCACGCAGATCTGCGCGGCGATCTCGCCGCCCGCGTGCCCGCCCATCCCGTCGGCGACGACGAGCAGCAGCGTGTCGCGGCTGTAGGTGTACGCGATCCGGTCCTGGTTGACCTTGCGCGAACCCTTCCGCGATTCCTGGAAGATCGTGAACCGCATCGAAGAACCCTACGACGCTGGGGTCAGGCGCCGATTTCGCTGAACAGCTTGCGCTTCAGGCTGCCGAAAAACGTGAGTTTGCGCTTCTTGGGCGGAATTTCGCGGATCGCCTTCTGGAGCGCGAACACCGACTGCGGACGCTCGAGCGGGTCGAGGCGCAGGCACCAGTCGATCACCTCCAGCACGTTGTCCGAGTACTGCCCGGACCAGATCTTCTTCGCCGAGACGAGGTGGTCCTCCTGCACGCGCGCATCCGCGGCCTGCGGGGCGAACGCCGCGAGGCAGGCGAACATGCTCGCGCCTACGCCGTAGGTGTCGGTCCACGGGCCGAGCCGGTCAGGGTCCCGATACTGCTCCGGCGCGGCGAATCCGGGCGTGTACATCGGCGCCAGCTTCGGGCGGTTGGTCGTGAGCGTCTGCCGTGCGGCGCCGAAGTCGAGCAGCACCGGGCTGCCGTCGGTGCGCAGGTAGATGTTCGCCGGCTTGATGTCGAGGTGCAGGAGCTTGTGCGTGTGCACTTCGCGGAGCCCGTTCAGGAGGTGCATGAACACGTGCCGGACGAAGCGCTCCGACATCTGGTCCTGCCGCATCTGGATCTGCTGCTGCAGCGTGCGCCCGCGCTCGTAGCGCATCACCATGTACACGGTCTCGTTCGCGCGGAAGAAGTTCAGCACGCGCACGACGTTCGGATGGTTGATCTTGGCGAGAGCGCGGCCTTCCTCGAAAAAGCACTTCATCCCGTAGCGGAACGAGGTCAGGTTCTCGGCGGAGCTCGCGCGCACGATGTCGCCCTCGGTGCGCAGCACGAGCGAGGACGGCAGGTATTCCTTGATCGCGACCGGCGCACCGGTCTCGTCGAATGCCCGGTAAACGATGGAGAAGCCACCACGGCTGATCTGCCGGTCGATCCGGTAGTTCAGCAGCTGGTAGCCCCCGATGAGGGCTTGGTTGGTGACGGCCATGGGCGCGGATGGTAAGGGGTATCCGTAAAAGACGCTCGCAATTCGTGTGCCAGCGAAACCGGGTCGGCTTGCGCCCCCGGGGGATAACGCATACATTCTGGGCAATCCCGAGCCTGAAGTATAGCCAGAAAACGTGCATAAAGCTGCGCAAAACAGTCCATGATCCTCAGCATGACCGGCTTCGCGGCAGTTGCCGCGGATCTGCCCGGTGTCTCCCTCACGGTCGACCTGCGCAGCGTCAACCATCGGTACCTCGATCTTTCGATCCGGCTGCCCGACGAGTTGCGCGGCCTGGAATCGGTGCTGCGGGAGCGCCTTGGAGCCGAATTGAGGCGCGGCAAGGTCGAATGCCGCATTTCGCTCAATCGGACCTCGCCCGGCGCGGCCACGCTCGCGGTGTCCGTCGAGCGCGTGGAGCACCTCGCGCAGGCCGCCGCCGACGTGGAACGGCACGCTCCGGGTGCCGCGCCGTTGTCGGTCGCCGAGATCCTGCGTTGGCCCGGTGTGCTCGCGGAGCCCACGATCGCCCCGGACGCGCTCGCGAAGGTCGTGCAGGGCCTGGTCGACAAGGCGCTCGCGCAACTCGCGGCGTCGCGCGCCCGCGAAGGCTCGAAGCTTGCCGTTGCGCTCGAAGAGCGCTGCGCCGCGATCGAAGTGCAGGTCGCGCGCGTGACGCCGCGCATTCCCTTGCTCCACCGCGCCTATCTCGACAAGCTCGGGGGGCGGCTCAAGGAGGCGGGGCTTGACCCCGACCAGGACCGGCTCAAGCAGGAACTGGCGCTCTTCGCGACCAAGATCGACGTCGCCGAGGAAGTACAGCGGCTCGCGGCGCATGTGTCGGAAGTCCGGCGCGTGCTGGCCGCTGGCGGCAGCGCCGGCAAGCGCCTCGACTTCCTGATGCAGGAGCTCCATCGCGAAGCGAACACGCTGGGCTCTAAGTCGGTGGACGCCGAGCTGTCGCAGGCCTCCCTCGAGCTCAAGGTGCTGATCGAGCAGATGCGCGAACAGGTCCAGAACGTCGAATGAGCCATGAATATTGTCGATGACGATGACCGCTCCGGACTCGAGTCCGTCATTCCCGCGCAGGCGGGAATCCAGGGTCTTTCGACGAACGACGCTGAGTCCCCGCCTGCGCGGGGACGACGGCCCATTGGGACGCGGTAATCCTGTCACCGATCATTGCCCGTGACTGACGCCGCCATACCGACCCCCACCCGCGCGCCCCCCGCGTCCGGCTGCCTGTTCGTGCTCGCCGCGCCGTCGGGCGGCGGCAAGACGAGCCTCGTCAAGGCGCTGCTCGAGCGCGAGCCCGGGAT
>JBDTLY010000149.1:0-7396 GCA_039934535.1 Casimicrobiaceae bacterium
CGCAAAAAGATGATCGATCCTCATGTAGCCGCGGCCGATGGCGACGAAAGCGATCGCGAGCAGGGCCGGGAGCAAGAGGAGCGCCGGAATGCGGGCGATCGGCCAGCGAAGTTTCGTTTCCAGCGCGACGAACAGCACGGCCGTCGCGGCGAGGAATGCGACCAGCGCCGGAATCCGCATGTCGTACGGGACAAAGCGGTCGATTTCGCGCCACCCCGCCAGCAGCCACCACAGCATTGCCCAGGCGAATGCGCACGGCGCGGCGCCATGCTCGCCCACGGGAATGCGATCCTGATGCCGCAGCAGGTGCCACGAGGTGAAGAAACCGGCGATGGACACGAGCAACGCGCCGACGAACGCGCTGTTCGCCAGCGGGATCGACGACGCCGGTCCGGCGGGCGTCCACAACGACAACCCGAGCAGGAACGCGATGCCCGCGCCGACCTGCAGCAGCAACCCGAATCCGCGCACGATCCCCCGTGAAAGGCGCACACCCGCCCACACGATTGCCGCGCCCTCGATCGCCCAGGTCGCCGAGGTCCAGCGCGCGTCGAGCCCGAGCGGAACGGCCAGCGTCGCGAACACGATGCCGAGCGCGAGGAAGCTCTCGACCAGCAGCCGGATGTCGTCGCGGCGACGGGAGTAGAGGAAGCGCCCGAGGATCAGGTACACCGCGGACATCGCCAGTGCGCTGTACGCCATCCCGTATTCGATGTCGCGCATGAGCCCGCTCTGCAGTCCGGCCGCGACGAGCGGCGTGCCGAAGACGAGACCGGCATCCACGTAGTCGCGAACTTCGACCGAGCGGCGCAGCGCATAGAGGACCGCGATCGCGACGTAGAACAGGAAGAACAGGATCAGGAACGGCTCCGTCGTCGCGAAGTCCTCGGGCCGGTATCGCGTCACCCCCCAGAACGTCCCGACGAGAAAAGTGAACGCGAATCCCAGGAGGTTCAGCACGCGCCACGCCTTGAACCACGCGATGCCGAGGATGCCGGCGTTGAGCAATGCGTAATAGCTGAACAGCATCACGTGGTTGCCGGTGTTGTTCGACGTGAGGATCGGCGCGAGGAAGCCGCCCGCGACCGCGAGCGCGGCCAGCGAAATCGCATCCTGGCGCACCGCGAGGAACGAGGACAACGTGGAGACCGCCACGAGCAGCCCGAAGGCCGCGGCGGGCGAGACGAGCGCGTAGAGACGCAATGCTCCGAACACAGTCATATAGAGGACGCCGACGCCGCCGCCCTGCAGCACCATCGCGTAGGCGCGCCTGCTTTCGCGCAGCCGCCAGCCGATGACGAGCAACGCGACGCCGCCCAGCGCGATGCCCGCGAGGCGAAACGAGATCGGCACCTGCACGTGCTCGACCGCGTACTTCAACAGGAACCCGACGCCGATGAACAGGAGCACCACGCCGATGCGCGCCAGCGTGTTGCCGCCGACGATCCACGCCCAGACCGGATTGGGGGGCGCATCGGGAATCGGGTCGAATCGGTGCGTTAGCGGCGCGGGCGGCGCATCCGATCGCGCAGCGAACGCAGCGGGCGCAACGCTCAGCGTGCCGTCGGCATTGTACGAGGCAGCCGCCGCCGCGGCTTCGGCGGCGGAGGGCGGAGCGGGCGCTGTCGTCGCCGGTGGCGCAACGCGTTCGGTCAGAACCGGCGTCATCGACGGTTCAGGTATCGGCGCTGCCGCAACGGCCGCGGGCGCATCGACGGTGCGCGCCCCGGCCGGCAACGCGTGCTCGAGTTCGGCGACCCGGCGTTCGAGCATCGACACGCGATCGGCCAGGGGCCGCACGGCATCGGCCACGACGGGAAAGGATGCCGTCGTCACTGCCGCCTCAGGGCGCATGTTGGAATCGCGTTCCTTTCGGTTCCCGATGATGAAGCCGACAAACGTGCCGACGATGCCTCCGAGCAGCGCGCCGCCGACGCCTCCGAAGAGGAGTCCTCCGATCAACATGCCGACGACGAGACCGACTACCGTTGCCATTGCGTTCTCCCTTTGTCGCGGTGACCTGCGATTGCCGCCGCGTTATTTTTTCCGTGGCCCGCCTAATGACTTCAGCGCCTCGTCGCGCAGGCCGGTCAGGATGGCCTCGCCGTCCGGCGCGACCCGGAATTCGCCATAACGGGCCTTGGCGAAGTCATTCGCCCGCCCTTCCTCGAAGAAGTAGCCGTTGGTGGCGAACTTCGGCGCGCCGTGGCGGACGCGATAGCGGATCCTGACCTCGTCGGCGGCGAGCGCGGCGCCATCGTCGCGGCGGACATAGGTCGCGACCCCGCGCGAATCCAGTGCGAGCACCAGGCGCCCGTCTTCGCGTGCGTCCGACATGGTTTGAAACGCGTCACGCGCGGCCTTGAAGCGCAGCGCCATGTAGTCGCCCTGCATCAGCGAGCGCGGGTCGACCGGCGTCAGTTCGAGCAGCACGACGCGGCCCTCCTCGAGCAGGCGCTCGCGGGAGGCGATGACGAGGTTGACGGCGACCAGGAGGGCAGCTGCGGCCAGCACGACGATCCACTTACGCATGGCGGGACTCCGATGACGAGGACGCAACCCAGTGCCGCACGGCGAACCGCGCGGCCAGAAGCACCGCGCCGGCCGCGAGAAGCGAAACCGACTTCGCGAGCAATGTCGTGTCGAGCGCGTAGTAGTAGTGCGAGAGCGCTCCGGCCATTGCGACGAACCCGAGCCCCATCAGGGCGCGGCGGCCCGACGCAAATGCGAGCACGACGACGATCAGGGCGGCGATGAGCGCGGTCACCTGCCACGCCGCGGCGACGAGCGCCGTGCAGGCGGCAAGGGTCATCCATCCGGCGCGCTCCCCGAGCCGCACCCCGTTGCGCACAAGGAGTGCGGCAACCGTCCCGATGAAGATGACGGCGACGAGGCCGCTTCCCCGCCATGCCGAGGCGTGTTCGGGCACCTCCCGCCGGTCGAAGATGTCGCCAAAGGAACCGAACAGCAGGCCCGCGGGAACGAGCAGGAGCAGTCCAAGCGCGAGGCCCGCGCTGATAGGCTGCCAGATCTCCGCGCGCGCCGAGAGCGGAGCCTCGTTGAGCTCGATTGCAACGAACGCGCCTGCAAGCACCGCCGGATACAGGAATGTGGCGTGTCCGATGGACAGCGCAAACAGCAGCGCCACCGCGGCGGCAAGCGTCGACCACGTGCGATGGATCGAATACGGCACCATCAGCGCGAGCGCGGCTTCGAAGACCACGACGCTGGCGAAGAGGATCAGTTCATTGTTGCGGCCAAGCATCATGTACAGGCCGACGACGACCAGCACCTGTCCCGCGAGACTCAGCGCGAGCGCGAACTGCGCGAGGAAATCGCGCGCCGCGAAGGACCACAACATCGCTATCGCCGCCCCGCACAGCACGAGCCCCGTCGGCAATGCCGCGCCTTCATTCCGGAATACCGACGCGATCGCCCCGCCGACGAACGCCAGCAGGAAGCACGCGGCAATCCACCCGGCGATGCCGATCATCGTCTTCACGTACCACGGGGCCGGTTCGATCGTCAGCGCGGGCGGATCGCCTTCGGTCAGGCCGGCGGCGCGCAGCCGGTCCCAGAGCGCGAGGATATTCGGCGCTGTCATGTCCGCTCCTCGGCGGCGATCCCGCGCAGCCACCATGCGCCCAGCGTCGCGCCCCCGATCACCGCGAGTCCGATGAAGAGAAAGCTTCCCACACCGCCACGCATCATCAGCATCGCCAGCAGTACCGTCATCACGACGATCACGGAAAGCACGGCGCCCGCGAGGATGAAGAGGTCCACCGAGCGGCGCCGGTAGGCCCACCAGACGGCCGCAAGCCAAAGCGCGTACGCAACGAGGGGCCAGGCGCCGGTGCGCGAAAAATTGACGCCGGACCAGACCGCGAGCGCGGTGATCGCGCCACCGCTCGCGAAAGCAACGACGCGGATCGCCCAGCGCTCGCGCAGCCACGCCACTCCCGCGGCGGCGAGGCCCTCCCACGCGATCAGCATCGCCGTGTCGAGCGCGAACACGAACCATACGATCCCGAGCGGACTGAACAGGAGGCCGAACAGCCCGCCGCGTGCGTCGAAGTAGAAATAGATCGCGGCATGGAGGAGCGCCAGCCAGAGGAGCACGAGCGCCGGCAGGCGCGCCACCGCGACCCACACCGTGATGGCGAGCGCCCACGCGACGAACAACTCGAAGTTGTCGGCCCCCGTCTGGTAGACCTGCCCGACAAGCGCGAGCAGCGCGCCGGTGAAGAGCGCGGCAGCGAAGAGCGCCGACTTGCCGATGGTCGAATCGAGGCCGAACCGCCAGCAGACCGCGATCGCCACGACGATGGGAATCTCGGCCAGCGCGAACTTGGCGAAGCGCCCGAGCTCCTGCCAGTTGAAGGCGCCGAAGAAGATGGCCCCGGCGGCAATCAGCAGCACGCCCAATCCGAGCAGCAGACGGTCGACGAATTGCTGCCATCGCGCGGCGTCCGGCGTCACGCCGGCCAGGCGCAACGCGGCCGGCACGTCCGCCGGCGCAAGGCGCCGCTGCTGCGCCCAGTCGAAAATCGCACTCCGTTCGCCGCCCATGCTTCCTCCCGCGCTCGATCGCGCGTCCTGGTTCGACTATTTCCGGTCGCCGCGCAACGCGAGCACGGTCGCCTGCAGCCCTTCGAGCGTCACCCGCTCCGCCGGCACCGGCGGCGCGGCGACAAGTGCAATGCGCGAAAACACGCCGCGCCACCGGCGCATCGCCTTGCCTTCGTGCGAGCGGCTGAAAAAGCTTCCCCACAGTCCGCGCAGCGCAAGCGGCACCACGGGTACCGGCGTCGTGTCGATGATCTGCTGGATGCCGGGGCGGAACGGATTGAGGTCGCCGGTATCGGTCAGCTTGCCTTCAGGGAAGAGACCGACGATCTCGCCCGCCGCGAGCGCCTTCGCGACTTCCGCGAACGCCCGGTCCTTCATCGCCGCGTCTTCCTTCGCGGGCGCGATGGGGATCGTGCGCATCGTCCGGAAGATGAACGACAGGACGGGCACCTTGAAGATCCGGTGATCCATCACGAAGCGGATCGGCCGCCGCACGCAGGCGGCGATGACGACCGCATCGACAAAGCTCACGTGGTTGCAGACGACGACGCAAGGACCGGTCTCGGGAACCAGGTCGAGGCCCTCCTTTTCCACGCGGTAGAACGTGTGGATCAGGAGC
The DNA here is from genome assembly GCA_039934535.1 of Casimicrobiaceae bacterium. Taxonomy (GTDB): domain Bacteria; phylum Pseudomonadota; class Gammaproteobacteria; order Burkholderiales; family Casimicrobiaceae; genus CAIWHR01. The sequence continues at coordinate 5,189 of JBDTLY010000149.1, forward strand.
CACGCGAGGAACCGCATCAGGAATTCGGGCACGAGCTTGAAGATGAAGAGCGCGACCGCGGCGTTCATCAGCGCGTTGACGAGGAAGAGCTGCGGAATCGACAGTCCGGCCTGGAGCAGGCCGATCGCGATGCCCGCGGAAGCGACGATGAAGATCGCGTTCAGGATGTTGTTCGCGGCGATGATCCGCGAGCGGTGCGACGGGGCCGAGCGCTCCTGGATCAGCGCGTAGAGCGGAACGCAATAGAAACCGCCGAAGACGCCGATGAGGACCAGGTCGGCGGCAACGCGCCAATGCGCCGGCGTGGCGAAAAACACGCCGATGCCCGCCAGTTCCGTCGCCTTGAGCGAGCTGCTGGCGAGCCACAGGTCGACCGCGAACAGCGTGAGCCCGATCGACCCGAAGGGGACCAGCCCTATTTCGATCTTGCGCCCCGACAGCCGCTCGCACAGCAGCGAACCGGTGCCGATGCCGACCGAAAACAGCGCCAGCAGGAACGTCACGACGTGCTCGTTGCCGCCGAGGACATCGCGCGAAAAGCCCGCGAACTGCGCGAGGAAGATGGCGCCGTAGAACCAGAACCACGATATTCCCAGCATCGACAGCCACACGACGCGGTTCTCCCGCGCGATGACAAGGTTCCGCCACGTTTCCGAGAACGGGTTCCAGTTGATCGCGAGGTCGGGCGCGACCGCCGGCGTATGCGGAATGCCGCGGCTCACGAGATAGCCGGCCACCGCGATGGCGATCGCCAGGGCACCCGCGAGCAGCGGCCCGTTGGGATCGATCGCGACGACGACCCCGCCCGCGATCGTTCCGAGCAGGATCGCGACGAACGTTCCCATTTCGACCAAGCCGTTGCCGCCCACCAGCTCTTCGGGCTGGAGGTGCTGCGGCAGGATCGCGTACTTGACCGGGCCGAACAGCGCCGAGTGGACGCCAAGCAGCGCGAGGGCGGCGAACATCAGCACCAGGTCCTGGCGCCAGAAGCCGGCGAGGCCAACCACCATGATCGAGATTTCGAAGAGCTTGACCCAGCGGATGAGGCGCGATTTCTCGAACTTGTCGGCGAGCTGGCCCGCGGTCGCCGAGAACAGCACGAACGGCGCGATGAACACCGCACCGGCGAGGTTGACAAGCGCGTTGGGCTCGAGCGTCGTGAGCCGCGCCGCGTGGAACGCGACGAAGATGATGAGCGCGTTCTTGTACACGTTGTCGTTGCCGGCGCCCAGGAACTGCGTCCAGAAGAACGGAGCGAAGCGGCGCTCGCGGAGGAGGTCGAACTGGTTGGGTTCGTGCATGGCGCGCTTCCGCGGTCAGGTCGGGTCGAAAAAGAAGGGCTGCGTCTCGAACACGCCGCGCGGGAAACGCGCGCCGCCGGAGGCGAGACTGCGCTTGAGGACGAAATCGAAGGGCAGCGCATTCTGCTCGCGGATCTCGCGCAGCACCGGCACGGCGCGTTCCTTGAAGGCCGGCGCATCCATCAGCCGGGCGAAGAGCGCAGGATTCGGCACGCGTCGGTTCATGCATCACGCAAATACTCGAGCACCGCGGTCAACGCCTTGCGCACCGTGTCGGGATCGCGCCAATACCAGACCTCCTTGCCGATCTTCTCGCAATGAAGCACCCCCGCGTCGCGCAGCACGCGCAGGTGGTGCGACACCGCGGTGCGCGACAGTGTGGAGGCCGCGACGATCTGCCCGACGTTGAGGTGCTCGCCGGGCTCGAACATCAGCAGGATCCGCTGCCGGTGCGGATCGCCCAGGGCGACGAACATCCCGGCTGTCTGGCGCCAGGTACGAGGAATTGCGCGGGCGTAGCTCGGTCGCATACGGCACCTCGGACGCATCTCGAAAACATAACTAATAGACTAGTTATATGGTCATATCTTACCGGCTCGGATTCGCGCTTGTCAACTAGTCGTTTGGCCGAGGCCGGATCGGCCGACGAACGGCAGGCCACGCTACAATCCCGGCGGCAGCTCCTCCGACCAAGGCATTCGATGCGACAGTACCTCGACTTCATGCGGCACGTCCGCGAGCACGGCGACCGCAAGGCCGACCGGACAGGAACCGGGACGCTGTCCGTCCTCGGCTACCAGATGCGCTTCGACCTGCGGGCCGGTTTTCCGCTTCTCACGACCAAGAAGGTGCACACCAAGTCGATCGTGCACGAGCTGCTGTGGTTCCTGCGCGGCGAGACCAACGT
>JBDTLY010000150.1:0-7357 GCA_039934535.1 Casimicrobiaceae bacterium
TCTCGTAGTCGATGCCGATCAGCGTCTTCACCAGCACGCCGCCGCCGACCATCTGTGCTGTGAGGTAGAACGTCGACACGGTGATCGTCGACAGCGCGCCGACGATCCGCGCGGCCTTCTGGTTGTTGCGGTAGGCGAGGATGTCGGACAGCGTGTATTTGCCGATGTTGCGGCAGGGCTCGGCGATCACCAGCAGCACGGTGATGTAGGCGACGAGCCAGCCGACCGAATACATGAACCCGTCGTAACCGTAGAGCGAGATCAGGCCCGCGATGCCGAGGAAGGACGCCGCGGACAGGTAGTCGCCGGCGATTGCCCAGCCGTTCTGCAGGCCCGACACGCCCCCGCCCGCGACATAGAAGTCGGCCGTGGTCTTGACGCGCTTGGCCGCGACGTAGGTCACGAACATCGTGACGGCGATGATGACGCCGAACACCAGGAACGTGAGCCACTTCCACTGCGACGCGACAGCGCCCTGCGCAAGCGCCGGGGTGGCGATCAGCGCGAGCGCGACCACGCCGGCGGCAAATGCAAATCGACGGGAGATCATTTGCGTGCCCCCATCTTCTTTTCGGCGTCGCGGACGATCTCCGCCGCCATCGGGTCGAACACCGTGTTCGCGCGCCGCGCGTAGATGAAGGCGAGTGACCAGGCGACGACGAACTGGGACATCGCGAACACGATGCCGACGTTGACCGGCCCCCAAACCTTGATCTTGTACCAATCCTGGAAATACGCCGCCCCGATGGGCAGCAGGAAATAGTAGACCAGCGAGAAGATCATGAGCCCCCAGAGAAATCCCATCTTCTTGCTGTGCAACGCCTGAAACTCCGGCCGGCTGTCGATCGCCTTCCAGTCAATGCCTGACGTGTCCACCATGATGTCCCCCGATTTTGCGCGGCGCGCTGCCGGTGACGGGCGCCTGCTCGACGCTTCGCCCCGACTCGCATTTGCTCACGGTTGCAGGCAACCCGTGTTGATGCAGGTCAACCGGAGGGGACGTGGCCGGCGGTCAGTCTTCCCAGCGCGGGGTGCGCTTCTCGACAAAGGCGCCCACGCCCTCCTGCGCGTCCTTGCCCAGCATGTTGCGGGTGATCACGTCGCTCGCATGCCCGTAGGCACCGGCCTCCGTCTGCTCCAGCTGGCGATAGAAGAATGCCTTGCCCGCGGCGATCACGGCCCGCGGTTTTTCCAGCATGGACTGCGCGAACACCGTCACCTCGGCGTCGAGGCGATCGGCGGTCACGACGCGGTTGACGAGGCCCCAGGCGAGCGCCGTCGCGGCGTCGATGAATGCGCCGGTCATCAGCATCTCGAACGCGCGCTTGCGCGACACGTTGCGCGACACCGGCACGCCGGGTGTGGCGCAGAAGAGCCCGAAGTTGATGCCCGACGTGGCGAATCGCGCATCGTCGGTCGCCACCGCGAGGTCGCAGGCGGCAACCAATTGGCATCCTGCCGCCGTGGCGATGCCGTGCACCTTGGCAATGACGGGCTGCGGCAGGCGCTGGATCGACAGCATGACGTCGCAGCAGCGCCGGAACAGGTCGCCGACGAACGCCTCGTTCGAATTCGCGAGCAGCTCCTTCAGGTCGTGGCCCGGACAGAATGCGCGTCCCGCGCCGGCAATGACCACGACGCGCACTGTCGGGTCGGCGGCAATGGCATCGAGCGCCGCCTGCAGCGCGGCCAGCAGCGCGCCGTTGATCGCGTTGAACTGCGCGGGGCGATTGAGCGTCAGCGTCGCGATGCCGCCCGCATCCGTGCGCAGGACGAGGGGTTGCACTGCGGTATCGAGCGGCGCGTTCATGCGGGCCTCCTATTCGATCGCGCTGGTCGACTTCGCCTTCTCGCGCAGCAGGAACTTCTGGATCTTGCCGGTCGAGGTCTTCGGCAGCTCGCAGAACACGATCTTCTTCGGCGCCTTGAACCTTGCGAGATGCCGCTGACAGTGCGCGATCAGGTCGGCCTCGGTGACCGCCGCGTCCGGCTTGATCTCGACGAACGCGCACGCGGTCTCGCCCCACTTCGCGTCGGGTTGCGCGACCACCGCCGCGGCGAGCACCGCGGGATGACGGTAGAGGACGTCCTCGACCTCGAGCGAGCTGATGTTCTCGCCGCCGGAGATGATAACGTCCTTCGAGCGGTCCTTGATCTTCACGTAGCCGTCGGGCTGCATCACGGCGAGGTCCCCCGAATGGAACCAGCCGCCCGCGAATGCGTCGTGCGTCGCGGCCGGATTCTTGAGGTAGCCCTTCATCGTGATGTTGCCGCGGAACATGATTTCACCCATCGTCTCGCCGTCCCACGGCACCGCCGCCATCGTCTCCGGGTCGAGCACCGTCATTCCCTCCTCGACCGTGTAGCGAACACCCTGCCGGCCGTTACGTTCGGTGCGGGCGCCGATGTCCATCGCCTCCCACTCGGCGTGCTTCGCGCACACCGCCGCCGGGCCATAGGTCTCGGTCAGCCCGTAGACGTGGGTGATGTCAAAGCCCATGAGCTCCATCCCTTCGATCACCGCCGCCGGCGGTGCCGCGGCTGCGACGAGGCAATGTACCTTGTGCGCGATGCCGCCCTTCAATTCGTCGGGGGCGTTGATCAGCATGCCGTGGACGATCGGCGCGCCGCAGTAATGCGTGACCTTGTGCGTGCGAATGGCGTCGAGCACGGCCTTCGCCTCGACCCGGCGCAGGCAGACGTTGACCCCGGCGTTGGCCGCCATCGTCCAGGTGAAGCACCAGCCGTTGCAATGAAACATCGGCAGCGTCCACAGGTACACCGCGTGCCGCGGCATCCCCCAGTCGATGATGTTCGACAGCGCATTGAGGTACGCGCCGCGATGGTGATAGACCACGCCCTTCGGGTTGCCCGTCGTGCCCGACGTGTAGTTGAGCGAGATCGCGTCCCATTCGTCGGCCGGGTGGTGCCACGCGTATTCGGGATCGCCGGCGGCGATGAACGCCTCGTAGTCCTGCTTGCCGAGTCGCTTGCCCTCCGGCCCAAGCGGGTCGACGATGTCGATCACGAGCGGCTTCACTTTCGCCAGTGCCAGCGCCTTTTCGACGATCGGCGCGAACTCCGTGTCGGTGACGAGGACCTTCGCCTCGGCGTGCTCCAGCATGAACGCGATCGCCTCGGCGTCGAGCCGCGTGTTGAGCGTGTTGAGCACGCCGCGCGTCATCGGCACGCCGAAGTGCAGCTCGACCATCTCCGGCGTGTTGGCCGCCATCACCGCGACCGTGTCGCCCGTGCCGATGCCGGCCTTTTCCAGCGCGGACGCGAGGCGGCGGCTGCGCGCATAGGTTTCGGACCACGTGTAGCGGCGCTCGCCGTGGACCACCGACAACCGGTTCGGGTACGTGTACGCCGTGCGCGAAATGAGCGAGAGCGGGGTCAGCGGCGTGTAGTTCGCGGGGTTGCGCTCGAGATCGCGATCGTAGGGGCCGGGACGGGGCATGAGGATCCAGTGGCGCGCGGGGTGGAGGGGCGGCGGCAATTCGACATGATACTGCCGCGCACCGCCGCGATTCACCTTGCTTGCCGCGCACTGGCGCATCTCGTATGCTGCCCTGCAACGCCACATCGAAAAGAAGTCTCGCGCACGCCATGGGCCATCGCCTGTCACGCATCGTCACCAAGACCGGGGATGCCGGAACCACCGGCCTCGGCGATGGATCGCGCGTCGGGAAGGACACGGCGCGAATCGCGACGATCGGCGAGGTCGACGAGCTCAATTCGACGCTGGGCCTGCTGCTGACCGAAGACGTGCCGGCCGCGGTGCGGAGTTGCCTCACGGCCGTTCAGCATGACCTGTTCGATCTCGGCGGCGAGCTCTCGATCCCCGGCCACACGGCGGTCGCGGATGCGCACGTAGAGCGGCTCGAAGCCGCGGTCGAAGCGTTCAATGCGGACCTCTCGCCGCTCAAGGAGTTCATCCTGCCCGGGGGGACGCGGGCCGCCGCCGTCGCGCACGTTGCGCGAACCGTCTGCCGGCGCGCCGAGCGCTCGCTCGTCCATCTCGCCGCCAGCGCCCCGGTCGGCGATCCGGCGCGCCGCTACCTGAACCGGCTTTCGGACCTGCTTTTCGTAGTTGCGCGGACATTGAATCGCGCCGCTGCCGCTCCCGACGTTCTCTGGCAGAAGGACCGCGGCCGCGGCGCCGCCTGACGTCATGACCCCGCAATCTCCGGACCGCAATGCCGCGCTCGCCGACCTCCTGGCGCGGACCGCGCTCGCCGACCAGCGCGCGTTCGCCGAGCTCTACCGGAGCACGTCTTCGCATCTGTACGCCGTCGCCCTGCGTATCTTGAGGGAACCCGCCGCCGCCGAGGAGGTGCTGCAGGAAGCGTTCGTCAGCGTCTGGCATCACGCGGGCGGGTACGCGCCTTCCAAAAGCCAGCCGCGAACGTGGCTCACGAGCATCGTGCGCAACCGCTGCCTCGACCGGCTGCGGCGCCGCGACATCGACACGGTGACATTGACCCGCGACGACGACGAGGAGACCGAGATCGACCTCCCTGGCGATGGCCCTTCCCCGGTCGACCTTCTGATCGCGGGCGCCGAGGCGCAGTCGGTCCGCGATTGCGTGCAGGCGCTCGACGGCGGGCACAAGCAGGCGATCGCGCTGGCCTTCTTCCAGGGGCTGACGCATGCCGAGCTGGCGCGGCAGCTCGGGGAGCCCCTCGGAACCGTCAAGTCGTGGGTTCGGCGCGGGCTCGAGCGCCTGAAGCAATGCCTCGAGCGCGGGGGCTACGCCCGATGAACCTCTCCCGGCACGATCGCTCCGCCCGCCTCGACGCGCTTGCCGCGCAGTACGCGCTCGGGACGCTTTCGCCGGCTGCACGGCGGCGGCTCACTGCGACAGCCCGAACCGATTCCGCCGTCGGCGCGGCCCTGCGCGACTGGGAATTCCGGCTGGGGTCGCTGGCCGAAGCCGTTCCCGGCATCGTTCCCGCGCCACGCGTCTGGGACCGGATCCGCCGGCAGCTCGGGCTTGCGGTTGACGGCGCCAGCCGCGATGCGCCCGCGTCCTGGTGGGCGAGCCTGGGAGTCTGGCGGGGCCTCGCACTGGCAGGCTTCGCGCTGGCGTTCGCATTGGGGGTGGTGCTGCTTGCGCCGGTGGCCGACCGCCCGGATGAGCGGATCGTCGCGATGCTGGCCGGCCAGGACGCGAAGCCCGTGCTTCTCGTATCGGCGGACCGGGGCGGACGCTTTCTGACGGTCAAGGCCGTCGCGGCCATGGCCCTCCCGGCCGACAAGCTGCTGGAACTGTGGGCGTTGCCGGAGGGCCGGGACCCGCGCTCGCTCGGGCTCGTGCCGGCGGTGGGGGTCGCGCGGATCCCGCTGGGCGCACCGGCGGGCATTACCCTGCAGAGTGTACCGGCGCTCGCCATCACCCTGGAACCGGCGGGCGGGTCGCCCACGGGCAAGCCGACCGGGCCGGTTCTCTATTCCGGCGCCCTCCAGACCACGTACTAAAAAGCGAAAGGCCGGACGATCAGCCCGGCCTTTCTGCGGCACGCCGTCGGGGGAGTGACGGATGTCGCGGTCGAAACGTTACCCGCTCAGCTCGCTTGCGAACTGCGCCGGGCCACCACGGAAACGGGCTCGAGCTTCACTACGCGGACCGATGTGGCGACCACGTCGATGTGCGCCGGAACGATCGCGACCTCGACGGCCGCGGGCGCGTTCGTCAGCATCCGTTCGTCCGTGTTCGCGGTCGCGAAGCTCACGGGAACCACGACCAGGACCGCGAGCGTGACCGCCGACATGACGGCGGCGGCGATCCCGAAGGCGGGGCGGAACGTGGATGGTTGGTAGCGGTTCATGGTTTCACTCCTGGTTTGGCTTGTATGGTTCTTGGATGCGGCGACGGCAGGTTCCGGATTCAACCTTTTCCCGGATTCCGGATTCGCGTGTTTGCGCGCCGTTCTTGACTGCATCCTAGCCAGGTGATGGGCAGCCCTCAACGGGCATGCGACAAACACCCCGATTTGCGGAACGAAGCCGCTTCCTGCACGACAAGCCGTCGGCGATTCTTGCCGGTCACCGGTCGAAAGCAACGACGCCGACCCCGGAAAGGCGAAGGGCCGAACGATTGCCGTCCGGCCCTTCGGGTTACCGCCATCGCCTGGGGAAGCGCCGGCGGCGGGGGGAGCGATTCGATCAGGTGCGGCTGCGCTGCGTCCGCGCCGGGTTTGCGGCGATGTCCGTTTCACGCACGCCGATGACTTCGATGCGCGCGGGCTCGATCGTCACCTCGGTGGCGACGCGCGTCGCGTGCGCGGCGGCGGGCACGGTGAAGGAACCGGCGGGCGCGTTCCTGGCCGGAACGCCGATGGCGAGGACCATCGTGAGCGCCGCCAATGCGAACGCAGCGGCGCCGAAGACGGGGCGGAAATCCAGCGGTTGGTAGCTGTTCATGTTGGCTCCGTTGCGGTTGCGTTGATGATTCGGGGCGTTCATGGCCGATTGGATGCGGCGTCACGAGGGTTTGGATTCAATGCGGGATTCAACGTGCGATTTCCCGTCCCGTTGCTGTCAGGCTGCATCCTGGACGATGGGTCCGTCATCCTCAATACGGTTGCGACGAAGCCACGAAATGACGGACCAAGCGTACCTTTCGCGCGACGAAGCGCGCGGCGACCCTAGCCACGCGGCCCCTGCTGCCGGTCCGCCACGGTCGTATCGCGCGAACCGATGACTTCGATCCGCGAAGGGATGATGGCGACTTCGGTGGCCGCCGTGCCGACGGGCAGCGAGGCAGCGAGCGACGTGGCGTCGGGGCCGGCGGCCGCGAGGCCCGAGGGCACGCCCACGGCGAGTACAAACGTGAGCGCCGTCATCGCGACGGCGGCAATGCCCATCATTGGGTTGAACCTGTTCGGTTGATAGCGGTTCATGGTGTCGCTCCTGTATCGGTGGTCCTGCAGCCGGTTGGATGCGGCGTTCCGGATTTCCGGATTCGGTTCCGCGCGTGTTTTTCGTGCAGCCCGTTGCCGTCTGGACGCATCGTAGGCAGCTTCGATGACACGCGGAAGACGCAAGCGACGAAGCGGCCGATTCGCGGAGCGAAGACGCCCGCGGCGCGACGAAACGCGCGGTCACACGCTTGTCATCGAGATCCGGAGGGGCGCGCGAAAGTTGCCGGCGCCCGAGATTCGCGTGCGCGAATTCAGCCGGACTTGCGCACGACCTGGTCGATCGCGCCGAAGATCGTGCGCCCATCGGCGTCGAACATCTCGATGGTCACGCGATCGCCGAACCGCATGAACGGGGTCTTCGGCTTGCCGTCGCGGATCGTTTCGACCGTGCGCTGCTCGGCGATGCAGGAGTATCCGACGCCGCCGGCCGC
>JBDTLY010000151.1:0-7355 GCA_039934535.1 Casimicrobiaceae bacterium
ATTGGTCGCCGTCTGCGGCACCTACTACGTGCAGACGGGGACCGTCGACCTGGCTGCGTCGATCGCCGGTGCGGCCATCGGCATGCAGGCCGCCGCGGTCCTGCTCGTCAACAACTTTCGCGACCGGGAACACGACCGCACGACCGGACGGCGCACGCTTGCCATCGTGCTGGGACGGGAGGGATCGCTGCGGCTCTACGCGGGGCTTCTCTTCGTGCCCTTTGCGCTCGCGGCGGCGCTCGCATGGACGGTCGGCACCGCCTGGCTCGCGCTGCCAGTGTTCGCCCTGCCCGCGGCCTGGCGGCTCTCGCGGGAATTGGCCGGTGCGCCCGCGGGGCCGGCACAGAACGCGCTGCTGTTTCGCACAGTACAGCTCGAAGTTGCGTTCGGCGTGCTGCTGTCCGCCGGCGCGCTCGTCCACGGAATTCGGTGAGCGCTTTTCGCGCGCAAGCGCAGTGCGACGTGGCGTGCGCTACAAGCCGAGGGCAACGTCCGTGCCCTGCGCAATCGCGCGGCGTGCGTCGAGTTCCATCGCGACGTCCGCGCCGCCGATCAGGGTGACCGCCAGTCCGGCCGCGCGCAATGACGCCTCGAGCTCTCGTCGCGGCTCCTGTCCGGCGCAGATGACTACGGTGTCCGCCTCGATCAGCTGCGGCTGCCCGTCGACCTTGATGTGCAGCCCCGCGTCGTCGATGCGCTCGTATTCGACGCCGGGCATCATCGTGACGCCGCGGCGCTTCAGCAACGCCCGGCGGATCCACCCCGTTGTCTTCGCGAGGCCCTCGCCGACCTTGCTGTCCTTGCGCTGCAGGAGCCACACCTCGCGCGGTGACCTGGGCTCTTCCGGCGTCGCCACGCCGCCGCGCTCGCCATAGTCCCGGTCGATGCCCCACTCCCGCGGAAACGCCTCGGCATCGTTGCCGCCGCCATGCGTAAGAAATTCGCCGACGTCGAAGCCGATGCCGCCGGCGCCGATGATCGCGACGCGACGCCCCGCTTCCCGGCGCCCCATGACGATGTCGACATAGCTTGCGACCTTGGGGTGGTCGATGCCCGGGATCGACGGTGTGCGCGGCACGATGCCGGTTGCGAGCACGACGTGATCGAATTCTGCGAGGTCCGTCGCCGCCACGCGATGCGAGAGGCGCAGCGTCACGCCGGTGATCTCGATCCGGCGCCGGAAATAGCGCAGCGTCTCGGCGAATTCCTCCTTGCCGGGAATGCGCCGGGCGAGGTTGAACTGGCCGCCGATTTCGTCCGCGGCGTCGAACAGCGTCACCGCGTGCCCCGCCTCGGCGGCGGTCGTGGCGCACGCGAGGCCCGCCGGACCCGCGCCGACGACGGCCACGCGTTTCGGCGCCGCCGTCCGTTTCAGGATGATGGTGGTTTCGTTGCAGGCGCGCGGATTGACGAGGCAGGTCGCGATCTTGCGCTCGAAGATCTGGTCGAGGCACGCCTGGTTGCAGGCGATGCACGTGTTGATCTCGTCGGCGCGACCGGCCGCTGCCTTGGCGACAAATTCCGCGTCGGCGAGAAACGGCCGCGCCATCGACACCATGTCGGCGTCGCCGCGCTCGAGGATATCTTCCGCGACGCCGGGATCGTTGATCCGATTGGTCGCGATCAGCGGAATTCCGACCTCTCCTTTCATCTTGCGCGTCACCCACACGAATGCGGCGCGCGGCACCATCGTCGCGATGGTCGGGATGCGCGCCTCGTGCCAGCCGACCCCGGTGTTGATGAGCGTGGCGCCCGCGGTCTCGACCGCCTTGCCGAGCGCGACCACTTCGTCCCACGTGCTGCCACCGTCGACGAGGTCCAGCATCGAGAGCCGGTAGATGATGATGAAGTCCCGTCCGACGGCTTCGCGCGTGCGGTGCACGATCTCGACCGGAAAGCGGATCCGGTTGACGAACGTGCCGCCCCAGTCGTCGTCGCGCAGGTTCGTCCGCGGCGCGACGAACTGGTTGATCAGGTAACCCTCGGAGCCCATGATCTCGACGCCGTCGTAGCCGGCACGCTGCGCGAGGCGCGCGCAGCGGACGTAGGCGGCGATCGTCCTCCGGACGCCCCAGCCGGTCAGCGCGCGCGGGCGAAACCGCGAGATCGGCGAGCGCACCGACGAGGGCGCGACCGCCAGCGGATGATAGGCGTAGCGCCCGGCGTGCAGGATCTGCAGCGCGATCTTGCCGCCGGCGGCGTGGACGGCCGATGTGATCAGCTGGTGCTTCGCGACGTGCCACGGGTACGAGAGCTGCGAAGCGCGCGGCTCGAGCCGGCCGGCGAAATTCGGCGCGACACCGCCGGTGACGATCAGCGCGGCGCCGCCGCGGGCGCGTTCCGCATAGAACGCGGCCATGCGCGCAAAACCGTCATGCGCCTCCTCGAGGCCCGTGTGCATCGAGCCCATCAGCACGCGGTTCGGCAGCGTCGTGAAGCCGAGGTCGAGCGGCGCGAGAAGATGCGGATAGGGTGACGGCATGGCGGAATCCGGGCGCTCAGAGGGAGCGCGCAATGATTTCCTTCATGATCTCGTTGGTGCCGCCGTAGATCCGCTGCACGCGTGAGTCGGCATACATCTGCGCGATCGGGTACTCGCGCATGTAGCCATAGCCGCCGAAGAGCTGCAGGCACTCGTCGACCACCTGGCATTGCATGTCGGTCAGCCACCACTTCGCCATCGACGCCGTCGCCGTGTCGAGCGTGCCCGCCAGGTAGCGGACGATGCACGAGTCGATGAAGACGCGGCCGACATGCGCGATCGTCGCGGCCTCCGCGAGCTTGAAGCGCGTGTTCTGCATCTCCATCAGCGTCTTGCCGAATGCCTTGCGTTCGCGCGCGTAGTCGGTGGTGATGCGCACGGCGCGCTCGATGACCGCCACGCCGTACAGCGCGACGATCGTGCGCTCGTAGGGAAGCTCGTCCATCATCTGCGCGAAGCCGGCGCCTTCGACGCCGCCGAGCAGCGCGTCCGCCGGGAGACGGCACTCGTCGAAAAAGAGCTCGGAGGTGTCCTGCCCCGGCATGCCGATCTTGTCGAGCTTGCGGCCGCGGCGGAAGCCTTCGAGTCCGTCCGTCTCGACCATCATGAGCGAGATGCCCTTCGCGGCGGCCGCGGTGTCGGTCTTTGCGACGACCATCAGCAGGTTCGCGACCTGGCCGTTGGTGATGAAGGTCTTCGAACCCGAAAGCAGATAGTCATCGCCGTTGCGCACGGCGCGGGTGCGGATGCCCTGCAGGTCGGAGCCGGCGGAAGGCTCCGACATCGCGATGGCTCCCACGAGGTCGCCGCGCGCGAGCCGCGGCAGCCAGCGCTTCTTCTGCGCCTCGGTGCCGTAGACTTCGACGTAATGGGCGCAGATGTTGTGGACCGATTTGCCGAAGCTCGCGACGCCGGCGTAGGCCAGTTCCTCGAACACGATGCAGTCGTGCGCGAACGTGCCGCCGCTGCCACCGTATTCCTCGGACACCGCGCACAGAAGGAGGCCCATCTCGCCCATCTCGCGCCACGACGCAGCGTCGACCCGGTGCGCGGCCTGCCACGCTGGCGCGCGCGGCGCGAGCACGCCGCCGACGAAGCGGTGCACCGTGCCGCGAAACGACTCGAGATCGTCGTCGAGCCACGGCGAGCGGTAGGCGCTCATGGCAACGCGATCCACGCGTCGCCGACGACCTTGAGTTCGCCGGCATCGTTCATCGTCTTCACCTCGACCTTGACGAGGCGTTCGCCTTCCCGCTCCTCCTTCTCGATGACACGCGCCGTGCAGATGATGCGCTCGCCGACGTGAGTGATCGCCGTGAACCGCACGCCGAACTCGCGCAGGTCGCGCTGCGGCGCCCAGCGGGTCAGCAGACGCCCGATCCACGCCATCAGCAGCATGCCGTGCGCGATGACGTCCGGCATGCCCGCGGCACGGGCGAATTCGACGTCGATGTGGATCGGATTGTGGTCACCCGAAGCCTTGGCGTAGAGGGCGAGTGCCGAACGCGACACCGCCGGCAACTCGAGATCCGGCAGCATGTCGCCCACGCTGACCGAATCGAAAGTCAAGGACATCGCGGCATACCCTCAAAGTTCGCGCACGACGATCGTCGCGCGCAGCTCGGCGACCTTCATGCCGTGCTGGTTCGTCACTTCGGTCTCCTTCACGACGAACGCCTTCTTGCTGCTCTTCTTCTGCAGTATATCGGCGATCCGCGACGAAAACGTCAGCCTGTCGCCGGCGTACACTGGCGCGAAATAATGGAAACGCTCGCCGCCGTGGAGCACCTGCAGGATGTCCACGCCCATGTCCGTGATCCATTTGAAGGGGTCCGGCATGTCGAGGTCGAGGCAGAACACGTACGTCGGTGGCGCCGGCAACGCATGATGACCGGCCACACGTGCCGCGTCGTCATCGATGTATTCCGGCCGCGTCTCGCCCGTAACCTGCGCGAAGAGGCGCAGCCGCGAGGCCTCCACGTTGGCCGAATGCGGCGGAATGATGTTGCCGATGAATTTGCGGAGCATCGTGTCCGATTAGGCACCGCGATACAGGGTGACGACGCACGCGCCGCCGAGGCCGAGGTTGTGCTGCAGCCCGATACGCGCGCCGTCCACCTGGCGCGCGCCGGCGGTTCCGCGCAGCTGGTGCGCGAGCTCGTAGCATTGCGCGAGCCCCGTCGCGCCGAGGGGATGGCCCTTCGACAGGAGACCGCCCGATGGGTTGGTGACGTAACGCCCGCCGTACGTGTTGTCGCCATCGGCGACAAATTTCGCGCCGCCGCCCTCGGGGCAGAGACCAAGTGCCTCGTAGCTGATCAGCTCGTTCTGCGCGAAGCAATCGTGCAGTTCGACGACGTCGACATCCCCGGGCCCGATGCCCGCGGCGTCATAAACCTGTTGAGCGGCCGCCTTGGTCATGCCGTAGCCGACCAGTTCCATCATGTCGTGCGCGGCGAACGTGTCGGGTCGATCCGTCGTCATCGCCTGCGCGGCGATCGACACGGTCATGTCGAGACCGTGGCGGCGCGCGAAGTCCTCCGACACGATGATCGCCGCCGCCGCGCCGCACGTGGGTGGGCACGCCATCAGCCGGGTCATGACGCCGGGCATCAGCACGGGCGACGCCAGCACGTCCTCCGCGGTCACCTCTTTGCGGAACAGCGCGAGCGGATTGTTCGCCGCATGTCGGCTCGCCTTGGCGCGGACCTGCGCGAACGTTTCGAGCGTAGTCCCGTATTTCCGCATGTGCGCCAACCCGGCGCCGCCGAAGTAGCGGATCGCCAGCGGGATTTCCGGATGCCCGACGAGCGCGTCGGTTTCGCGGTCGAAGTCGTCGAACGGCGTCGGCCGGTCGTTGAACTTCGTGGTGAGCGCGCCCGGCGCCATCTGCTCGAATCCCACCGCCAGCGCGCAGTCGACGGCGCCGCTGTCGATCGCCTGCCGCGCGAGGAAGAGCGCGGTCGAGCCGGTCGAGCAGTTGTTGTTGACGTTGATCACCGGAATGCCGGTCATGCCGACGCGGTAGAGGGCCTTCTGTCCGGCGGTCGAATCGCCGTACACGTAGCCGGCGAACGCCTGCTGCACGTCGCCGTACGCGATGCGCGCGTCGGCGAGCGCCTCGCTCGCGGCGCGGGAGGCCATCACGTCGTACGTCTCGCTCGCGCCGGGCTTGGCGAACGGGATCATGCCGACGCCGGCGACGATGACATTGCGGGTCATGATGGGGTGCGCAGCATCCACTCATGCGCCGGATCGTTCTTGAAGTGCCAAACACGCTGAGGGCCGGCCATCACGTTGAGATAGTACGACGTATAGCCGTGAGGGACGACTACCGGATGGTATCCGCGCGGCACGAGGACGACGTCGCGGTCCTCGACCGCCAGCGCCTCGTCGAGCGAACGGTCGTCGGTATAGACCCGCTGGAAGACAAAGCCCTGTGGCGGGTCGAGGCGGTGATAGTACGTTTCCTCCAGCGAACTCTCCGCGGGAATGGCCTCGGTGTCGTGCTTGTGCGGCGGATAGCTCGACGAGTTCCCTGGCGGCGTGATGACCTCGACGACCAGCAGTGCCTCCGCCGGCGCATCCTGCGGCAGGATGTCGCGCACGTAGCGCGTATTCGACCCCGTCCCGCGCACCATTCGCCGCATCGACGCCGGCTCGATCAGGCGCGGCGCGACGCCCTTCTCCGCCGGCGCGAAGCACAGCGCGACCTCGGCCTTCGTATCCGCGCGGATTTCGAAATCGCGTCCCGGCGGCAGGTAGACCGCATGCGGCGCGACGTCCTCGAACGGCGACTCGCGCGTGCCAAGATCGTCCCACACATGCTCGCCGCTCGCAATGGATACCTTGCCGGCGACG
The DNA here is from genome assembly GCA_039934535.1 of Casimicrobiaceae bacterium. Taxonomy (GTDB): domain Bacteria; phylum Pseudomonadota; class Gammaproteobacteria; order Burkholderiales; family Casimicrobiaceae; genus CAIWHR01. Next base: position 6,344 of record JBDTLY010000151.1, read on the forward strand.
ACGACGATGCAGAGTTCGCGCGCGCCGGTCGCGCCGACATATTTTTCGCCGACGGCGAGCCGCAGCGCCTCGAATCCCACGCGGCGCCAGCCGGCCGACTCGGGCGTCACCCGCGCAATCGATTGCCCTGCGCGCGCGGCCTTGACGATGAGGGGCGAGGTCATGCGTGGACCAGCCCGTGCAAGAGTCGGTACGCCATCTCCGCGTAACGATAAGGCGGCGCCACGGCGGGATCCTGCTCGCCCTCGACGACGAGCCAGCCCTGATAGCCGGCGCTGCGCAGGATGCCGACGACACGGGCGAAATCGACGCAGCCTTCGCCGGGCGTGCTGAACGCGCCGTTCATCACCGCTTGCAGGAAACTCCAGCCGCGGTTGCGCGCCATTTTCGCGACTTCAGGGCGGACATCCTTGCAATGGACGTGCACGACGCGCGCGACGTGCTTCGCGAGTTCCGTCGGCGCGTCGCCGCCGGCGAAGGTCACGTGGCCGGTGTCGTGCAACAGCCCCACCTCCGGCCCGGTGACGCGCATGAGACGGTCGACATCGTCGGCGGTCTCGACGTAGGCGCCCATGTGGTGATGGTAGGCGAGGCGCACGCCGCGCGCCTGCGTGTGACGGCCAAACGCGCTAACTCGCTCGCCGTAGCTCGTCCACTCGGCGTCCGTCCGGAAGCGCGGCCGGCGCGCGAGCGGCTCCGGCCGGCCCTGGATCGAATCGGCGACCTCGCCGTAGACCATCACCTCTGCGCCGTTGCTCGCGAGGAGATCGAGATGCGCTTCGACGGCGGCAATCTCGTCCTCCACCGTGCCGCGCGCGAGATGCCCCGAATACCAGCCGGAGACGCATGCAAGGCCGTGGGGTGCAAGCACCGCGCGCAACGCGTCCGGCGTGCGCGGAAACTTGTTGCCGAGCTCGAAGCCCTCGTAGCCGATCGCCTTCCCCTCGGCGAGTGCGGTTTCGAGCGGCGTCTCGCCGCCCAGCGACGGCAGGTCGTCGTTGGTCCACGAGAT
>JBDTLY010000152.1:0-7315 GCA_039934535.1 Casimicrobiaceae bacterium
CGCTTCGGCGGCCTGACGGGCCTGCTTGCGGCGTCGGCGTCCGAATTGTCCGGCGTGCGCGGCTTCGGTCCTGCGCGCTCGGCCGTGCTCGCAAGCGTGGTCGAGATTGCACGGCGTTCGCTGGCGGAAGAAGCCGCGACGTGCGATGCCCTTACTTCGCCGCAGGCGGTGCGCGACTACCTGCGCCTCTCGCTCGGCGGGCGTCCCTACGAAGTGTTCGTCGGGATGTTCCTGGACAGCCAGAATCGCGTGCTTGCGGCGGAAGAGCTGTTTCGCGGGACGCTGGCACAGACCAGCGTGTACCCGCGCGAAGTCGTCAAGGCGGCGCTCGCCCGGAACGCAGCGGCGATGATCTTCGCGCACAACCACCCGTCCGGGGTCGCTGAACCGAGTCGCGCCGACGAGCTCCTGACCCAGGCACTCAAACAGGCGCTCGCGCTGGTCGACATCCGGACGCTCGATCATTTTGTCGTTGCCGGCGGGCGGCTCACATCGTTCGCGGAGCGCGGGCTTCTCTGATCTATCGGCCGATACGCCCCGCACGTAACGTCCCCTTACCGCCAATCCGGTGCCGGATGGTACGAATGTTGCTGACCTCTTCTTGTGGCTCACAAGAGGCAAGCGTTCGTTCGGACGGCGACCGGCGCGGACCAGCACGAAGATAGGAACTCCTGAATGAGCAGGAAGAGATCACGCTCGAAGGTTCAGCAATGAACGACGCGAGCAGTGCAATGCACGTTTGGCATTCTGTGCCCTACAGAAGTCGCCGAGATGCGTCAACTCGCGCTCAATTTGCGCAGCGATCAGCGAAATTGACTGCTGGGGTTCGTCGTTTTCCTGAATTACCGCTGCTACGGTTATTCGCCGGTGTCGCCCTGCTCGCGTGGGCCCTGAATGGCCATGCCCTCATTCCCTTCACCGGCGTTGCGACAATCTCCGCTGGATCGACCGGGCAGCATACGTGCGCCGTCGTCGGTTCGGGCGCGAAATGCTGGGGCGATAACACCGGCGGTCAGCTCGGCGACGGGACCACCAATCCGTCGTACACGCCGATCGCGGTCAACGGAATGACGAGCGGGGTGACAAGTGTCGTCGCCGGCTATCTCCATAGCTGTGCCATTGTCACGGGCGGCGCGGTGAAGTGCTGGGGCAACAACTCGACCGGCCAGTTGGGCGACGGCACCCTCGTTCAGCGACTGACCGCCACGGCCGTGATGAACATCAGCAGCGGCGCAACGGCACTCGCTCTGGGCGGGGGTCACACGTGCGCGTTGGTCGCCGGCGGCGTCAAATGCTGGGGCCAGAACACCAACGGCCAGCTTGGCGACAACTCGACGACGCAGCGCCTCGCACCCGTCAGCGTGTCGGGCCTTTCAAGCGGCGTCATCGCGATCGCGGCGGGCCTGTTGCATACCTGCGCGGTCTTGAATACCGGCGCCGTCAGATGCTGGGGTCTCAACACCAACGGCCAGATCGGAGACAATTCGCAGACGCAGCGGCTTATCCCGGTCGCGGTGAGTGGATTGACGACCGGTGGCACGGCGGTTTCCGCCGGCAACAGTCACACGTGCGCGCTCATTGGCGGCGGCGTCAAATGTTGGGGACTCAACACCAACGGCCAGCTGGGCGACAACTCGCAGTCGATGCGCCTGACACCGGTCGATGTCACAGGCCTCACGAGCGGCGTCACCGCGATCGCGCTTGGCTCGGGGAGCTCGTGCGCGCTGACTGAGACAACCGGCGCGCAATGCTGGGGCGCGAATTTGCACGGCGAGCTCGGCGACACCACCCTCGTCATTCGCCGGCTGGTGCCGGTCGACGTCACGGGACTGGCGACAGGCGTGACGGCGATCACTGCAGGCGCGCGTCACGGGTGCGCACTTCTCGCCGCCGGCGCGGTGGTCTGCTGGGGTGACAACAGCGCCGGCTCGCTCGGTGACAACGCCACCACGCAGCGTCTTTCTCCTACTCTCGTGAGCGGCCAGCCGACGCTCAAGGCGATGTCCGGGGGCGGCTTGCATACGTGCGCGATCGTGGGCGCCGGCGGTGTCAAATGCTGGGGGGCCAACGACAGCGGCCAGCTGGGCGACAATTCCAACACGCAACGGCTGGCTCCGGTCGATGTCGTTGGCCTGGCCGGCGGCGTTGCCGCAGTCGTCACCGGCGCAAGTCACTCCTGTGCATTGACGACCGCTGGCGGCGTCAGATGCTGGGGCGACAATTCCGCCGGTCAGCTCGGCGATAACTCGCAGACGCAGCGAATCACGCCGGTCAGCGTCAGTGGATTGGCGAGCGGCGTGAAAGCGATTGCTGCGGGCGACACGCACACCTGCGCCCTCACAAATGCGGGGGGCGTCAAGTGCTGGGGACAGAACAGCACCGGTCAGGTCGGCGACGGAACCTTCAACAATCTGCGCCTCGTGCCGTTCGACGTCCTCGGACTGACCAGCGGTGTAGCGGCCATCAAGGCGGGCGGCTTGCATACTTGCGCGATCACATCGGGCAGTGGCGTCAAGTGCTGGGGCTGGAACGGCTTCGGGCAGATCGGCGACGGTTCGATCACGCAGCGCAATGCGCCTGTCGACGTAAGCGGTTTGACCAGCGGCGTCAGCAATATCGCTCTCGGGCAATACCACAGCTGCGCGCTGGTTGTAGGGGGCATCAAGTGCTGGGGCTGGAACGATTACGGACAGGTCGGGGACAATTCGAGCGGCACGTCGCGGTTGACGCCGGTCAACGTGCTCGGCCTCGCGAGCGGCGTCGCGGGAATTGCCGCGGGCAACGGACATTCCTGTGCGGTCATGGCCGCAGGCGGTGTCAAGTGCTGGGGCGACAATACCTACGGCCAGGTCGGCGATGCGACTTCGGCGAACACGCGACTCGCTCCGGTCGATGTTGCGGGCGTGACGGGCGCGTCGGCAGTCGCCGTCGGGGGCCTTCACAGTTGCGTGCGTGTTGGCGGCGGACTCGCGTGCTGGGGGCTCAACAGCAACGGTCAGATTGGCGACGGTTCCGTCAACATGCGGCCGACTGCGTCCGACGTCGCGGGCCTCATCGCGCTGGCATCAGCGAGCGGTGGGGGTACGCATTCGTGTGCGGTCAGCGCCGGTGGGGGCATCCTTTGCTGGGGCGGAAACGTCTCCGGACAGCTTGGCGACGGCACGCTGGTGAGTGAAGTCGCCCCCGCGCCGACGACCGGCATCGCCAGCGGCGCCACCGCCGTCGCGGCCGGGAACAATCACAGTTGCGCACTGGTCGCGGGCGGCGGCAAGTGCTGGGGCGACAACACGTACGGTCAGCTCGGCGACAACACAAAGTTGCAGCGGTTGACGCCCGTCGATGTCGGCGGACTCTCCGGGGCCGTCGCGATCATGGCCAGCATGGGCGGCGACCATACCTGCGCGATCACGGGCGGCGGCGCCGCGATGTGCTGGGGAAACAACGTAGCCGGCCAGCTCGGCGACGGCTCGTCGACGATGCGGCTGACGCCGGTGCCCGTCTTCGGACTCGGCAGCGGCACGACGGCCATCGCCGGCGGGCTCAACCACTCATGCACGGTCACGAACGGCGGCGCCAAATGCTGGGGGGTCAATAACTTTGGCCAGCTCGGCGACGGCACGCAGACACAAAGGCTCACTCCCACGGATGTCAGCGGCTTGACGAGCGGCGTCACCGCGATCGCGACGGGGTCCAATCACAGTTGCGCGGTTGCGGCCGGCGGGCTCAAATGCTGGGGAATCAATACAACCGGACAGCTTGGCGACGGTACCTTTACGCAGCGCCTCGTGCCTGTTGCAGTGACCGGGCTGGGCAGCGGAGTTACGGCGGTCACCGCGGGCCTAACTCACACATGCGCGCTGACCACCGCCGGCGGGGTCAAATGCTGGGGGCTCAACTCCAGTGGGCAAGTCGGCGACGGCACGACGACGCAACGATTTACGCCGGTCGATGTCAGCGGCTTGGCGAGCGGCGTCACCGCAATCGCCGCGGGGCAGAACCATACCTGCGCGGTGATCACGAACGTCGGGGTCAAGTGCTGGGGCGAGAACAACGAAGGCGAGCTCGGCGACGGCACGATGGGCACGCGCCCCTTCCCTGGAAGCGTGCTAACCATCGGTCCCGCGACGCAGCTCACCATTACTGGCGTCAACGGCGGCAGCAACGTCGCCGTCGGCGCCGGCTTCAGCGTCATCGTCCAGAGCCTTGACACCGGCGGCACGCCTGCGCCAGTGATCGCTGCCACCGGCGTCAGCCTCGGCCTGGTTGGCCCCGGCGCGATCGGCGGCGTCACCACCTGCACGATTTTGGCGGGGGCCAGCACCTGCGCCGCGTCCGGCACGACGATCGACACCGCGCAAATCGGCGCATTGATCAGCGCGAACCGCACGAGCGGCGACGCATTGACCGGCGGCCTCAGCGCGCCGTTCAATGTGATCGCGACGGCGCCGGGCGCTCCCACCGGCGTCACCGCGGTCCAGAGCCAGGGCGGCATCCTCGTCACGTTCAATCCCCCGGTCAACACGGGCGGTGCGCCGATCATCAGCTACACGGTGACCTGCAATCCGGGCGTCGTTACCGTGGTCGGCGCGGCCAGTCCGGTGCTCGTCACCGGATTGACCAACAACACGCCGTATACCTGCAACGTGCGCGCGACCAACACCGTCGGATCGGGCGGCGTGAGCTCGCCATCCGGCTCGGTCTTCTATACGGTCGCGCAGCGCACGTTCGTCGCTTCGACCGGCATCGACAGCAGCAGCTTATGCGCGCCGACGGCTCCGTGCCGCACGCTTGCGGCGGCGCTGATCCGCACCGTCGCGGGCGGCGAGGTGATCGTGCTCGACTCGGCGCCGTATGACGTGATCACGATCACGCAGCCCGTGTCGATCCTGGCCGCGGCGGGCATCTTCGCCGGAATCTCCGCATTGCCCGGACAAAGTGCGATCACCGTCTCCGCCGGGCCGGCCGCCAGCGTCTTCCTGCGCGGGCTCGTGATCACCTCCGAGGGCGGCAACAACGGCATCCTGTTTACGAGCGGCGGCGCGCTCTATCTCGAAAACGTGATCGTGCGCGGCTATGCGCAGGTGGGACAGGTCAACGTCAATTTCCAGCCGACGGGGGCCGCCAAGCTCTTCGTCAAGGACAGCCGCATCCAGTCGGGCGCGACGGGCCTGCGGATCGCCAATGCGGGCGCCGACATCGGCGTCACCATCGACAACGTGCGCTTCGAGGGCAACGGAACCGGCATCAAAGCGATCGCCAACGGCCAGCTGACGGTCCGCAATTCCGTTGTCGCCGAGGGCAGCCAGGACGGCATCAGTCTCGCCGGCGCGAACGCACTTCCGCTCACCGCCGCGTTCGACAAGCTGCTGGTGTCGGGCAACGCGGCAGCGGGCATCACGTCGGGCGGCGCGCTGCCGGTCTACACGACGGTGAGCCGTTCGACCGTGCGCGGCAACGGCGGCACCGGGATTTTTGTGTCGAACAGCGCGACGTCGTCGGTCACCCGCGTGGCGCAATCGACGATCGCGCGCAATGCGATCGGTTTGGGAACGGGCGCCGGGGGTTCGATCTTGTCCCGCGGCAACAACACGCTCGAGGCGAACAACGCCGACGGCAGTTTCACCGGATCTTATTCGGGCAAATGAACGCGGATCCAGAATGCGCGGCCTCCATCGAGGCCCCGCCAAGCGAAGCAGGAGAATGAAAATGACGACAAGGACATGGATTGCAAGCGCCGGCATCGCGGCCGTGGTGGGCCTCGCGGCGCCGCCCACCTATGCGGTGACGGCGCAGCGCACCTTCGTCTCGGCGGCTGGCAGCGACGCCGCGGCCTGCTCGCTGGCGGCACCGTGCCGCGGCTTCGCGGCCGCGCTCGTGCAGACGAATCCGGGCGGGGAAATCGTCGTCCTCGATTCCGCCGGGTACGGTCCGGTGACAATTAACAAGGCGGTGTCGATCGTGGTGCCGTCCGGAATCTACGCCGGCGTCTCGGTCGTCACCGCGGGCACGGACGGCATCGTCATCAACGCAGGTGCTGCCGACGAAGTGATCCTGCGCGGCCTGACGATCAATAACCAGGGCGGCAACAACGGCGTCGTGTTCAACAGTGGCGCCGCCTTGTACATCGAAAGCTGCACCATCCGCGGCTTCGCATTGGCGAGCATGGCCAACCTCAAGTTCGCGCCCGGCGGCGCGTCGAAGCTGTTCGTCAAGGACAGCTACATCCGCGGCGGGCAGGCGGGCATCAATCTCGCGAATGGCACGACGGCAGCCTCGGCGACGATCGACAGCACGCGGATCGAAAGCAACGTCAACGGCGTGACGGCGACGTTCTCGGGTGCGCTGGCGCTGCGCAATTCCATCGTCGCCGAGAATACCAACCATGGGGTCAGCCTCGTAACCGGCGCCGGCCAGGTCCTCGATGCGGCGCTCGACAACGTAATGCTCAGCAACAACGACAGCAACGGGCTCAACGTTGCCGGCAGCAGCATCACGGTCGCGATGTCGAGCTCGACGGTCGTCGGCAACATCACCGGAGTCTTCGTCCAGGGCGCCGGCAGCGCTGCCACGGCGCGGCTCACCAACAACGTGATCTCGCGCAACACGACGGGTGTCGCGACCGGCGCCAACGGCAGCATCCTGTCCCCGGTCAGCAACACCATCGAGGGCAACGGGACGGACGGCACGCCCGGCGGCTATTCGCCGAAGTAGTTTGGCGCGAGATCGATCACTTTAGCCGTCATTCCCGCGCAGGCGGGAATCCAGCGTCGTAACCGCACGTTCAAAAGTCGCTGGGTCCCCGCCTGCGCGGGGACGACGTCAAAATCCGGAAATCGCAGGTGCAGACTCGTGCGCGCAGGTGTTCTTCGAGGATTTCGATCCGGCCGGACGAAAGATCCTCGTTGTCGGGATCCTGAAGGGACGGGACGCGAAAGAGATGCTCTCGGCGCTGCGGGCCGACGAGTTCGACGTCGTGTACACCTGCACCGCTCCTACCCCGCGAGGCATGCCGTCATCGGATCTTGGTGCAGCGGCCCGAGCACTTGGTTGCGACAGCGTGTTCGAGTGCGACACCGTGGAGCAAGCCTGCGACCTGGCCATCCGCGGTGCAGACCACGACGACGCCGTGCTGGTCACAGGCTCGCTGTACGTCGTCGGCGCCGCCAGACCACACCTGCACAAGATCGTCTGATCGGCGAGCCTGCGACCAGAATCTCGTTGCTGCGAGGTCGTTGAACGCCCTCGCGGCGACAAAGTTGAGGTGAGGTTTCGTCACTGACGATTCACGACGCCGGTAGCGTCATCGGCCATGTCT
>JBDTLY010000153.1:0-7298 GCA_039934535.1 Casimicrobiaceae bacterium
GCCGCGTTCGCGAGCGGCGTCGACACGCCGACCTTGCTCGCATTGCGCTTCGGGATCGCCGCCGTCGCGATGTTTGTGCTGGCGTTGCTCCGCAAGGTCCCGTTGCCGACGGGCTCGACGCTCGGCGCGCTCGTGCTGCTCGGCGCGATCGGTTACGGCGGCCAGGCGTACTCGTTCTTCACCGCGCTGACGCTTGCCCCGGCTGGCGTCGTCGCGCTGCTGCTCTACCTGCACCCGGCGCTCGTCGCGCTGCTGGCGGCCGCGTTGCTCCACGAGCGGCTGACCCCGGTGAAACTCGTCGCGCTCGCGATCGCGCTCAGCGGGATGGTGCTGACGATCGCGCCGGCGCTCATGACAACCGAAGGCATGCCGGCCGGCCCCGGCATCGCGATGGGCATCGGGTTCGCCATCGCGGCAGCGGTCTTCTATTCGCTCTACATCGTCGCCGGCGCCTGGATCGGACGCCGCGTCGACGCGTTCCCGGTGAGCACCGTGGTCATCGCGAGCGCCGCCGTGCTGTTCATCGCCGTAGCGGGCGTCCGCGGGCCGCAGTGGCCGCAGACGCCGGAAGGCTGGGCCGCCGTGGTCGCGATCGCGCTGTTGTCCACGGTCGCCGCAGTCACGCTCTATTTCGCCGGCCTCAAGCTGATAGGGCCGACGCGCGCATCCACGCTCTCGACGCTCGAGCCGCTCGTCACGGTGACGCTTGCGGCGCTCGTGCTCGGCGAGAACATCACGCCGGTGCAGATGGCGGGCGGCGCGCTGATCCTCTCCGCCGTGGTGCTGCTGGCGCGCGCGCGGACGGCGTAGCATGTTTCCATGAGGGGTTCTGACGACACGCCATTCCCGAACCAGCCGCCGCCGTACGCGGACCGCAATCTCTATGCGGACGACGTCGCGCTGAAGGAAGCGCTCGCGCGCGAAGGGGGTGCGTGGGCGGAAGACGCGGTCGCCGAATGGGGCGCGACGTTCGGAACGGCGGCCGTGCTTGCGCTCGGCGACATGGCCAATCGCCATCCGCCCGCACTCGCGACACACGACGCACGCGGCGAGCGCATCGACGACGTGACGTTCCACCCGGCGTGGCATGAGCTGATGCGCCTCGCCACCGCCGCCGGCGTCCATTGCCTGCCGTGGATCGATCCCCGCCCCGGCGCGCAGGTCGCGCGTGGCGCGATGGTGCATCTGCACGCGCAGGTCGAGAACGGAACGCAGTGCCCGCTGACGATGACGTACGCAAGCGTGCCGGTGTTGCGCCGCGCGGCGGCCGCGCTGCCGCAACTCGAGCGCGATTGGCTGCCGAAGATCCTGGCGCGCGACTACGACGCGCGCACGTTGCCCATACCCGACAAGCGCGCCGCGCTGATCGGCATGGGCATGACCGAGCGGCAGGGTGGCTCCGACGTCCGGAGCAATCGCACGCGCGCCGAGGCCACCGGCGACGGCGCCGTGCAGCTCACCGGTCACAAATGGTTTTTCTCGGCGCCGCAATGCGACGCGCATCTCGTGCTCGCGCAGGACGACGCCGGACTCGGCTGTTTCATGCTGCCGCGCGTGCTGCCGGACGGAACGAAAAACGCCGTCCGGATGAATCGACTGAAGGACAAGCTCGGCAACCGGTCGAACGCGTCGGCGGAAGTCGAATTCGACGACGCGCTCGCGTGGCCGGTCGGCGAGCCCGGACGTGGCGTGGCGACGATCCTCGAGATGGTCCAGCACACGCGGCTCGACTGCGTGCTGGGGACCGCGGGCATGATGCGAGCGGCAACCGCGCGCGCGATCCATCACGCGCGGCATCGGATCGCCTTCGGCCGCACGCTCGCCGCGCAGCCGCTGATGACCGAGGTGCTGGCGGACATCGCGCTGGAAAGCGAGGCCGCCACGGCGCTGGCGTTGCGCCTCGCGCGTGCCTACGACGCGCCGGAGGGACACCCGGAGCGCGCGCTCGCGCGGCTCGTCACGCCGGCGGCGAAATACTGGGTCTGCAAGCGCGGCCCCGCGCTGGCCGCCGAGGCGATGGAAGTGCTGGGCGGCAACGGCTACGTCGAGGAATCAGGGTTGCCGCGCCTGTACCGTGAATTGCCGGTCAACTCGATCTGGGAGGGCTCGGGCAACGTCATGTGCCTCGACGTGGTCCGCGTCGCACGGCGCGAGCCGGAAGGCGTGGCGGCGCTTGCCGCCCTGCTTGACGAAGCGCGCGGCGCGAATCCCGCTTACGACGCGTTCGTCGCCGCGCTGCTGCGCGAACTGGCGGCAGTGGCCGACGAAACCGACGCCGCGCGGCGCATCGCGCAAGGGATTGCGACGGCCGTCGCGGCATCGCTGCTGCTGCGCCACGCGCCGGCGCCGGTGGCCGATGCGTACTGCGCGACGCGCCTTGCGCCACACGCCTTCGCGGGGGGCGCGTTCGGCGCCGTGCCCCTGCGAATCGACGCCGCCTTGATCGTCGCGAGGGTGCTGCCCGCGTGACGATGGCTCCTAACGGGCCAACGGCTCGACGGCGAGCTTGGCGCGAACGTCGCGGAGTTTCGCCTTGATGCGGCGCTCGTTGTCGAGGCCCATTCGAACCATGATCTTTTGCCCCGCCGACAGATTTTCGAGAATGGGATCGGCGAATTCGTACACGACCCGCGGTTGCGTCAGGTAGACCGGCGCGTGGGGCTCCGGCGCCGCTATTAGATGATCGATCGTGGCGATCACGCGATCGTTGAAGTATCCCTTTGGGTAGCCCAACTCCACGTAGGCTTGCTGCAGCATCGGATAGAACCGCACGTAGAAACCCGCAAGACGGGTGGAGTCGATCGCTTCTGCGGCACTCACGTAGGGCGCATAGCGACTGGCATTGTCGGCGGCAATTGCCATCCCGCCGGAACTGATCGTCGTTTGGAAGGGTCCAGGCGCGGAGATCACCGGCCGCGCCTGCACCGCCAGCGTCTTTTGCGGCAGTGCATCGACCGTCGCCACCAGGTGGCGAACGATACCGCCAGGAACCAGAAGGCTAATCCAGGTGTCGCCGTTCTGGATGGCAGCGATGGAGTCTCGCGCTTGCGCGTCGCTGTCATCAAGCGGGGGCAGGGTCAGCTGCGGTTGCGTTGCTTCGGACGCACCGGCGATCCGTTCGACGGGATACCGGATCTCCGGCGTCTGCGGCGCGACAAGCGGAGCCTCGGTCGTCATCGCGACCGGAGCCGGTGGCGGCGCGTTGACGTTCGACCTGAAAAAATAGAGGGAGGCAGCGCCCGCAACGACCCCGAAGATCAGCAGCAGGCCGATCGGTGAGCGGATCGATTTCCTGGGTCGCGTTCCGCGACCGACGGACGGCCGGTCGTTCGGGACAGGGTCGCCAACAACGAATTCCGGTTCACGATCGAGCGCGTTGGAAGGCATGGGGTGGCCGTCGTTTGGGTATCGTCGCTTGGAGTTGCGGCGCGAGAAAGAGTTCCGCGGCCCCGGCGCTAGTCGTCGAGCAGCAGTTCGGTGCGCGAAGCCGGGTCCTGCTTGTAGAACCACATGAACTGCTTGTAGACCTTCACGTACTCGTGCAGCAGCAACGTCGGGTCCGCGAAAAAGACCTCGGACAGCACGGCAAAGAATTCCGCCGGCGACTCCGCCGCGTATGGGTCGATCGTCGTGTTCTCGCCGCGCTCGATGCGCGCGCGGAAGTCGTCGTACGCGGCGGTCAGCGATTTTTTCCAGAGGTGCGGCGGCATTGTCGCGGGCAGCGGCGGGCAGCCGTTCGCCTCGCCATTGCGCATGTCGAGCTTGTGCGCGAATTCGTGGATCACGAGGTTCATGCCGGCTTCGTCCCAGTCGGACGACGCTTCGACGTCGGGCCAGGACAGCACGACCGGACCACCGGGCATCGCCTCGCCGGCAAGGGGGCTGTCGTTGATGTGCACCACGCCGGCGTCATCCTCGAATTCCCAGCCGGGGATGAACTCGTCGGGATAGACGATGACGTTCTCCCAGCCGTCGTAGTAGGCCATGTCGAGGTTCAGCACGAGCACGCAGGCCTGGATCGCGATGATCACGCGCTGCAGCGGCGTGACCTCGTGGCCGCGCGCCCCGACGATCGATTTCGACGACAGGAACAGGACCACCTTCGAACGCAACCGCGTGAGCTCTTCGTCGGTGTAGATCGCGACGAACGGCAGCGACTCCAGCGCCTCGCGCCAGAGCGAATCCGGGATCGCGGAGCTGCGGAGCACGCGCTGCTGGCGCCACTTGCGAAGGCCGGTCAGCATGATGCGTCAGTGTTTTTCGTCGTCTGCGACACCGTTGCCGTCGCCCACATCTGGCGGCGACGAGGTGCCAAGTAGGCGAGCCGCCTCCGGCGCTGGAACCTCCTCGACATCACGCAGGCGGCGGGCGATCGTTGTTGTTTTTCCTCGCGCCTCATCGATCGTATTACTGGCCTCCTGCATTTTCTTCTGCGCACGATTCAAGACTTCGCCGAACTTGCCGAACTCAGTACGCACCGCACCCAGCGTACGCCAGACCTCAGACGAACGCTGCTCGATCGCTACGGTGCGAAAACCCATCTGCACAATATTCAGCAAAGCGAGAAAATTGCTAGGACCCGCGATCATGATTCGATATTCACGTTGCAATTCATCCGCCAAGCCGGCACGCGCCATCATCTCGGCGTACAAGCTTTCAGTCGGTAGAAACAAGAACGCAAAATCACTGGTATGCGGTGGTGATATGTAGTTCATACGAACCAGTCGCGCCTGCTGCCGCAGGAATCCCGCTAGCAATTTGCGTGCCGATTCAGCCGCGTCTCCGTCGGCACGCTCGAGCGCGTCCTGCAATCGCTCCCACTCCTCGTTGGGAAATTTAGAGTCGACAGGGATCCAGCAGGGCGCGTCGTCCGGCGTGCCGGGCATTCTAATTGCGAACTCGACACGCTTTCCTGTCCCCGGAATCGTCTCGACATTTTCACCGTACTGACCCGGTGTCAGGACTTCCCTAAGCAACGTGCCAAGTTGCATCTCTCCCCAAGTTCCACGCCGCTTGACATTGGTCAGCACGCGCTTGAGATCGCCGACGCCGACCGCCAGCGTCTGCATTTCGCCCAGGCCCTTGTGCACCTGCTCGAGGCGATCGGACACCTGCTTGAACGACGCGCCCAGGCGCTGGTCGAGTGTGGTCTGCAGCTTCTCGTCGACGGTCGCCCGCATCTGCTCCAGCTTCTGCGTGTTTTCGGTGCGCAATGCGTCAAGCTTCTGCTCAACGGTCGCCCGGACGGCCTCGAGCCGCGCCTCGTTCGATTTCGTGAGCTCGGCGAGCCGTTCGCCGAAGTGCTTCAGCTGCTCGTTCTGCGTGCCGGCCATCCCGGTAAGCTGCTGCTGGGTCGCCTGCGCCTGCCGGGCAAGCGTGTCGCCGAGCTCCTCGCGCCCGCCCCGTGCGGCCGCGGCTTGCTCGGTACGCGCGTTGGCGAGGTCCTGCTTCACGTCGCGCTCGAAATCGTCGCTCTTTGCCGCCAGCACCGCGAGCCTGCCGAGCGCAAGCGCAACGAGCACGACGACGACCGCGAGCGCCGCGAGAATTGCGTAGGTCCAGATTTCCTGCATACGACAGCAAGTTTACTACGGAGGAATCATCCGCCGAGGGCGAGCGCCGCGAACGACGCGAGCCAGTGACTGCCCAGGTAATCGGCGCTGTCGAGGCCGGCAAGCCCCGCGGCGAGATGGACCGCGGCAGCTTCGCGTGCCACCGCCGCGCGCGGGTCGCGTTCCGGCAGCGCAGACGCGATTCCGCGGAAACACCACGCCCGCGACAGGTTGAGCCCGTCGAGATGCACGATGTGCGGATCGCCGCGATCGCTCACGTTCACCGGCGTGAAGAGCTGTACCGGACGCCGCTCGCGCATGTCCGGCAGGAACGCCGACAGCCAGCTTGCGAATTCGGCGGATGGCAGGACGCGCCGCATCAGCTCCGCTTCGACCAACGCCGGCGACAGAAAATCGAAGCCCGACGGCTCCCACGCCGCCGGGACGTCGCGATCGTCGCCGTACCAGGTGCGCGCCTTGTCGACGCAAAGATTCGCGAGTGTGTCTTCGCCCGCTCGCTTTGCAAAGTCGAGCGCGAACAGCAGTCCGAATGCGCTGTTCGAATGCATCCCGTAGCGAATCGGGTAATCAGACTTCGGCAGCCAGCCGAGATAGCGTTCGACAATCGCACGCGCAAGTGGGGCAAGCTGCGCGGCCCAGCGTCGCGCGTCGTTATCCGTCGAGAGCGCGAGCTCGTCCGCGAGCTTCAGCAGCCACGTCCAGCCATACGGCCGCTCGAACGACTGGGCGTGCGGCCGACGGAGGTATGCGCATTCAGCGGAGATGTTGGCCGGCGTGAGATGGCGGTCGAGAAGCGCATCGATCGCCGAACGTTGCGGCAGGCCCGGATGCAGCCGCCGCACGTGCACCAGCAGCCAGTGCATGTGCACGCACGAATGCCAGTCGTAGCTGCCGTAGAACGCGGGATGCAGCACGCGCGGCGACAGAAGGTCGGCGTTGCCACCGAGGACATGATCGGCCTTGCCGGGATATTCGCGGACGACATTCGCGAGCGCGATGTCGGCAAACTGCGCGGCCGAGGCCGCATCGAGCGACAGCGGCGTCATGCCCGATCAGGCAGCTTCGCGCGACGCTTTCTTCCGCTCGTGCTCTTTCAGGAACCGCTTACGGATCCGGATCGAGAGCGGTGTCACTTCAACGAGCTCGTCGTCGGCGATGAACTCCACCGCGTATTCGAGATTGAGCTGGATCGGCGGGACGAGGCGCACCGCTTCGTCCGTGCCCGACGCGCGCACGTTGGTCAGCTGCTTGCCCTTGATTGGATTCACGACGAGATCGTTGTCGCGGCTGTGGATGCCGATGACCATTCCCTCGTAAAGCTTTTCGCCGGGCGACACGAACATCTTGCCGCGGTCCTGCAGCTTCCAAAGCGCGTAGGCGACAGCATCGCCGTCTTCCTGCGAGATCAGCACGCCGTTGCGGCGATCAGGGATTTCTCCCTTCAGCGGCGCGTAGCCGTCGAACACGTGGCTCATGAGCCCGGTGCCGCGCGTGAGATTCATGAATTCGCCCTGGAAACCGATCAATCCGCGCGCGGGAATGCGGTACTCGAGGCGCGCCCGGCCGCGGCTGTCCGATTCCATGTTGGTCAAGTCGCCGCGACGGGGACCGAGCGCCATACCGCCCTCTTTCAAGTAGGGGTGGCGGTGCTGCCCTTCAGCCTGCTGCAAGTGGTCTGGAGCAGTATCCTGCGGCTGACCTTTCGCCCGCGCGCCTATGCGGTGT
>JBDTLY010000154.1:0-7259 GCA_039934535.1 Casimicrobiaceae bacterium
TCGCTCGCTCCCCCTTGCCTTCGGCCGGGGCCCCGGCTCGCCGCTCGCGCCGCTAGCGCTGGCGTTCCTTGTGGACGTGCAGCGGAATCATTTCCTCGAGCGCGAAGCGCGGCCGATTGGGTTCCAGCGCGGCGAGCGGTGCGGTGGCCCTCATCGTCGCGAGGCAGCGGCGCGTGAGGTCCTGGTAGCTCAGCGTCCCCGAGTTCTTCCATTCGAGCTCCTTGTCCGTGAGCTCGCGCACCACCCGCGCCGGCGCGCCGGCGACCAGCGTTCGCGGCGCGACCACCATCCCAGCCTTCACGAACGCCATCGCGGCAACGATCGCCCATTCGCCGATCTCCGCGTTGTCGTTGACGACGGCGTTCATCCCGACGAGGGCATTCTTGCGAATCACGCAGCTGTGCAGCACCGCGGCGTGCCCGATGTGTCCGTTTTCCTCGACGACCGTGTCGTTGCCGGGAAAGCCATGCATCACGCAGTGGTCCTGCAGGTTCGCGCCCGCGTGCACGCGGATGCCGCCGAAATCCCCGCGCAGCGAGGCAAACGGTCCGATATAACAGCCGGGGCCGACGACGACGTCGCCGATTAGAACGGCTGACGGATGCACGTAGGCGCTCGGGTCGACCACCGGCGTCACGCCGTCGATCGAATACACGGTCAATGCCATTGCGGTTCTCCTAACCAAGCCAAGAGCGCGCATTGCGAAACATCCGCATCCAGGGCGAATCCTCGCCCCACGCTTTCGGGTGCCACGACATCTGCACGGTGCGAAAGCCGCGCTCCGGATGCGGCATCAGGATCGTGAACCGGCCATCGGCGGTCGTGAAGCCCGTCATCCCTTCCGCCGACCCATTGGGATTGTACGGATAGCGCTCGGTCGCGCGACCCGTGTTGTCGACGAAGCGCAGCGCGAGCAGCGAGCGCGCGGCCTCCTGCTGCGCCAGGTCGTGGAATTCGGCATAGCCTTCGCCGTGCGCGAGCGCCACCGGGATCCGGCTACCCTCCATGCCGCGGAAGAACAGCGACGGCGAGCGGACGACCTCGAGCATCACGAAACGCGCCTCGAACTGCTCCGACCGGTTGCGGATGAAATGCGGCCAGTGGCCCGTGCCGGGAATGAGCTCGTGCAGGTTGCTCATCATCTGGCAGCCGTTGCACACACCGAGTGCGAAGGTTCCCGCGCGGCCGAAGAACGCGGCGAACTCATCGCGCGCCCGCGCATTGAACAGGATCGACTTGGCCCAGCCCTCGCCGGCGCCGAGTACGTCGCCGTACGAAAATCCGCCGCCGGCCACAATGCCGCTGAATTCCGAGAGGTGCCGACGACCCGCGATGATGTCGCTCATGTGCACATCGTGCGCGGCGAAGCCGGCGCGATCGAACGCCGCCGCCATTTCGACCTGGCCGTTGACGCCCTGCTCGCGCAGGATGGCGACTGCGGGGCGCGCGCCGCGCGAAATGAATGGCGCAGCGATGTCCTCACTCGGGCCGAACGTGAGCACCGGCGACAGGCCCGGATCGTGCGCGTCCTTGATCCGGTCATATTCGTGATCGGCGTCGTCGGGGTTGTCGCGCAGCTTTTGTAACGCGTGAGTCGTCGCCGACCACGCCCGATGGAGGTCAATCCGCGATTCGTCGAGAACGGCGTTGCCTTCCTGGACAACGCGAATGCGGCCGTCGGCGGTGGGACCGCCGATTGCATGCATCGAGAGTCCCGCTTGCGCGAACCTGCTCGACACCGTCGGCACGTCGCGCGCGCGGACTTGGACGACGGCGCCAAGCTCCTCAGCGAACAGCGCCGGCAATGGCTCAAACATGGCCGGCAATTCTATCGCGAGGCCACAGCGCGACGCGAACGCCATTTCGGAAAGTGCGGCGAACAAACCGCCGTCGGCGATGTCGTGATACGCGAGCAGGAGGCCGTCGCGATGCAGCGACTGGACGGTGTCGAAGTACGCCTTCAAACGCGCGGGATCATCGACGTCGGGACACTCGTTGCCGAGCTGGCCGTACGCCTGGGCAAGCGCGGATCCGCCGAGTCGCAAGCGGCCTGCGGACAGATCGATCCACAGTAGCGACGTCTCGCCGGCATCGGTCACGAGTTGCGGCGTCAGCACCTGGCGCGCATCCGCAACCGGCGAAAACGCGGAAATGATGAGCGACAGCGGCGCCGTCACGGCCTTGTCGACGCCCTCTTCTTGCCACGTCGTGCGCATCGACATCGAATCCTTGCCGACGGGAATGCTGATGCCGAGCGCCGGGCACAATTCCATTGCGACTGCGCGCACTGTGTCGTAGAGCGCGGCGTCCTCGCCCGGATGCCCCGCGGGCGCCATCCAGTTCGCCGAAAGCTTGATGTCGGACAGTTTCGCGATACCGGCGGCGGCAATGTTGGTGATCGCCTCGCCGACCGCCATCCGGCCCGACGAAGGCGCATCGATCAGCGCAAGGGGTGTGCGCTCGCCCATCGCCATCGCCTCGCCCGCGTAGCCGTCATAGTCCATCAGCGTCACCGCGACATCCGCCACCGGCACCTGCCACGGCCCAACCATCGGATCGCGCGAGCACAGTCCACCGACGGTGCGGTCGCCGATCGAGACGAGGAACGTCTTGTCGGCTACCGATGGCACCTGCAGCACGCGGTAGGCAGCTTCCTTGATTTTGATGCCGTCGAGATCGAGCGGCGGCAGCGTTCGTGCAAGGTGCGCGACGTCGCGCGTCATCCGCGGCGGCTTGCCGAGCAGCACGTCGAGATCCATGTCGACGGGCGTGTTGCCGAAGTGCGGGTCTGCGATTACGAGCCGGTCGTCGACGGTCGCGCGACCGACGACAGAGAACGGACAGCGTTCGCGTTGGCAGATCGCGCTGAAGCGCTCGAGGTCGGCGGCGCGAATCGCGAGCACATAGCGCTCCTGCGCCTCGTTGCACCAGATTTCGCGCGGCGCCATCCCGGGCTCTTCCGACGGCACGGTCCGCAGGTCGAAGCGCGCACCGGCATCGCCGCCGTGGACGAGCTCCGGAAACGCGTTGGACAACCCGCCCGCGCCGACATCGTGGATCGACAGGATCGGGTTTTCCGCGCAAAGCTGCCAGCAACGGTCGATGACCTCCTGCGCGCGCCGCTGGATCTCGGCGTTGCCGCGCTGCACCGAATCGAAATCGAGATCGGCGGTATTCGCGCCGGTGGCCATCGACGATGCAGCGCCGCCGCCCATTCCGATGAGCATGCCGGGACCGCCGAGCTGAATCAGCAGCGCGCCCTCGGGGATCGGCTCCTTGTGCGCATGCGCGGCAGCGATGTTGCCCACGCCACCGGCGATCATGATCGGCTTGTGATAACCGCGCACTTCGCCCGCGACCTGCTGCTCGAACGTGCGGAAGTAGCCGAGGATATTGGGACGACCGAATTCGTTGTTGAACGACGCGCCGCCGATCGGGCCGTCGAGCATGATCTGCAGCGCCGACGCGATTCGGTCGGGCTTTCCGTACGACATCTCCCATGGCTGCGGCAGCGACGGCACGCGGAGATCCGACACCGTGAATCCGGTGAGTCCGGCCTTCGGCTTCGCGCCGATGCCAGTCGCTCCCTCGTCGCGAATTTCGCCGCCGGAACCCGTCGCAGCGCCCGGAAAAGGCGCGATGGCGGTCGGGTGATTGTGCGTCTCCACCTTCATCAGGATGTGGGTGGATTCGGTGTGAGCGGCGTAGTGTCCGTCAGCATCCGGATAAAAGCGGCGCACGGCGGCGCCCTCGATCACCGACGAGTTGTCGGCATAGGCGACAACCGTGCCGCCGGGCGAGGTCGCATGCGTGTGCCGGATCATCGCGAACAGGCTCTTGTCCTGGCGCACACCATCGACGATCCAGTCGGCGTTGAAGATCTTGTGCCGGCAGTGCTCGGAGTTCGCCTGCGCGAACATCATCAGCTCGACGTCGGTCGGGTCGCGGCCGGCGCGGCGGAAATTGGCGTCGAGATAATCGATCTCGTCGGGCGCCAGCGCGAGCCCGAGGTCGGCGTCGGCGCGCTCGATGGCCGCGCGTCCTTGGGCCATCAGCAGAATCGTCGTCATCGGCCGTGGCGGAACATGCGCGAACAGCACGCGCGCATCGTCCGGAGAATCGAGCACCGCCTCGGTCATCCGGTCGTGCAGCAATGGAAGCAATGCATCGCGAACCGCGCCGTCGAGTTTTCCGGCAGGCGTATTCAATCGATAGCCGATGCCCCGTTCGATGCGTCTTACAACGTCGAGGCCGCAATTGCGGGCGATGTCGGTGGCCTTCGACGACCAGGGCGAGATCGTGCCCGGTCGCGGGACGACGAGCGCGAACGCGCCTTCGTCGATGGCCGCGTCATCGTGCGGACCGTAGCTCAGCAATCGTTCGAGAATCGACTGTTCCGCCGGCGTGAGCTCGCGCTCGACTTCGACGAAATGCCAGAATGTGGCGGCGATGCCGGTGACCGGGTGCCCGGGATGCGCGGCCACGAACGCAGCCTGGAGCTTGTTGACGCGAAACGGCGAGAGCGCGTGGCGCCCGCGCAGCGTGAGGAGGTGCGGCATGCCCGGCACGGGGGTCGGAAAGCACGATTATACGCGGGAGCGCCACATCGCCCCCACGGTTGCGGAATACGCAGCCGAGGAAGGGCACTTCGGCGCACGAACCCGCGTCATTCGTCAAAAATATTGGGGGAGCCGGAAATTGCTCAACCTTGACCGCCGATACTACGGAGCGATCACCGGTCGTCTGGGTGGCTACCGGGCCGGCGGGCGCGCCTCGCCTATCGTCTCCTTTCGGGACTCGCGCGTAATAAGCGGCTTTCCAGCGACCGATTCGACGTGCGCGCTGATCTGCGTCCGTCTCTCGTAGCGGGTGGCATCGTGAGGCGCGCCGGCCAGATCGAGCTGCTCGAGCTCGAGGTCGGCAGTTTTTCCACTCGGGGCGATCACGACGCTCTTGAGGCTCAGACTTGTCTCGTAAGCTGCCTCACCGGTGTGCGAATCGAACTCCTCCGCGATGTGATTGCAGTAGCGCATTTTCGTGAGGATGACGGGTTCATCGCCTAACGCGCCGCGGACTTCGGCGCCGTCAGCGTACTGGCTGCACAAGGCCGTGACGTTCCTCGCTTGCAGTGCCGCAGCGCGCGTTTCCACGAATGCCTGCATCGCGGCAGCGGTGAGCTCCGGCGGTGCGCGCGAGCAGCCGCCCAGCGCGGCGACGCTGAACAGGACGGCGACGCCGACCGCGCTGAAGGCGATCGGTTGCGGGAATGGCCGGCGGTACTCGGGCATGGATCAACTCCATATCAGACGTAGTGTTCCTTCACCGGACAGGCGCCATCGATTCTACACAACGGGAAAACAAGGGAAACTAGGGTCAGACTCGACTTTCGGCCGATAGCGGGCAGCGGGCCGCTGCAATAACCTGCGGGGCATGCCTCGCCTGCGCCGGTTCTTCGTTCCCGACACGCCGCTGCACGTCATTCAGCGCGGCAACAATCGCGATCCGATATTCGGCGCACCGGCCGACTTGTCGTTTTACAAGGAGTGTCTCGCGCATTCCGCCAGAAAGCACGGCGTCGCGATTCACGCGTACGTGCTCATGACCAATCACGTCCACCTCCTGGCCACACCGAAGGATGCGAACGGCCTGCCACGGATGATGCAGTCGATCGGACGTGTCTATGTCCAGTATTTCAATGAGACCTATCGGCGCACGGGCACGCTCTGGGAGGGCCGGTACAAGGCTGCGATCGTGGACGATGAGCACTACTTGCTGACGTGCATGCGCTACATCGAGCTCAACCCCGTTCGCGCGCGCATGGCGGATAGCCCGGGTGAGTATTGCTGGTCGAGCTTTCGAGCCAACGCCTGCGGGGCGCCGGACGCCCCGTTCACGCCGCACGCGCTTTACCTTAGGCTGGGACCGACCATCGACGCGCGGCAGAACGCATACCGGGCTTTGTTCCGCGCCGCGATTCCGGGGGACGATTTGTGCGCCATTCGTGACGCGACTCAGAACGCGTGGGCGCTGGGCAGCGCGGCGTTTCGGCAACGGATCGATGCCTTGTGTCGCCGCGCTGGACGGTTGCGGACGGGCCGACCGCCGAAGTGACCGAAAATCGCCGAGAAAGTCGAGTCTGACCCTAGTTTTGACAGCCGAACCTCGCTAGACTAGACTTAGCTAACCCCAGCCGAGACCCACAGCATGGTCAATTCCGTCAACATGCATGACGCAAAGACGCAGCTCTCGAAGCTCGTCGAACGGGCGGAAGCGGGACACGAAACGGTGATCGCGCGCGCCGGCAAGCCAGTGGCGAAGCTTGTGCCGCTCTCGCGCGAGTCGCGTCCACGCAAGCTCGGCGCGCTCAAGGGAAAGTTGAAGATTCCCGTCGATTTCGACGCACCATTGGCACCCGAGGTGATTGCGGCATTCGAGGGAAGCTGATGCGCTTGCTCCTCGACACCCACATCCTGTTATGGGCGATCGGCGAGCCGTCAAAATTGCCGCGCGCCGCGCGCGACGCGATCCTCGATGCATCGAACGAGGTCCTGTTCTCGGCCGCGAGCATCTGGGAAATCGCGATCAAGTCACAGCTTCGCCGCGCGGATTTCGTGGCAGATCCGGAGGCGATTGCGCGGACCGCGGTCGATAGCGGATTCGATGAACTTTCGGTCCGGGCGCAGCATTGCGCGCTGACCGCACGCCTGCCCGGTCACCACCGCGATCCCTTCGATCGCCTGCTGGTCGCCCAGGCCCTCACCGAACCCGCGCGCTTGCTGACGGTCGACGCGGCGCTTCGGCCGTATTCTGAGCTGGTGGTCGTCCTCTGAAAAGTCGAGTCTGACCCTAGTTTTGGGTGAAGCGCGCCCAGGCGATCAACGCCGCAATCAACAGCGCGACCGCCGCGATGCCAAACGCCACGGCTCCGCGCTTTGCACTTAAATTGAGTTGCGCGTCTCGCGGCGTGGTCGACAGGATGAACGGCAGTTCGCCCGAATCACGTCGAACGGTTGCCCGGACTCCGGTCACCTTATCGCCGCCGGAAATACCGGTCGCGAAGTTGCCCAGCACTAGCAGCGGGTCGCCGGCGTAGATCCTTTCTTCGCTGTATTGGTACCTCGTGTCGGGCCCTGCCAGGTTCTGAAAGTCGGGACTGGGCGATTCTCCGGGTCCGACCTTCAGTGGATTTCGGTCGGTCGGCTCGATCGTCGCGCCGTACCAGATGCTTCTGTCGGTGGATGTTACGTCTGCGTCGTCGG
>JBDTLY010000155.1:0-7234 GCA_039934535.1 Casimicrobiaceae bacterium
CGGCCGCGGTGGCCGGATTGCAGGCGGTCGGCAAGACGCTGCGCGGCCACGAAGCCCGCACCAACCAGCAGCTCTACGCGCTGATGGTGCGAAAGCAGGAGCTCGTCATCCGCGCGCGCCGTGCGGTGAAGCTGAAGGCGCGCCTCGACATCTGGCTCTATATCCACGTGCCGCTGACGATCGCGCTGCTGGCCGCGCTTGCCGCACACATCATCAGCGTCTTCTACTACTGGTAATCCAGCGATGAAGCTCCTCATCGTCACGGTCACGCGCAACCGCAAGGGGAAGGCGGTGCGTACCGCGCGGACCATCGAAGGCGACTCGTTCGCCGTCGGCCGCGGCACGCAATGCGCGGTGTACCTGCCCGACCCGCGCGTCGCGCTCGAGCATGCGACGATCTATCGGGGTGACGGCGCGATCCGGCTGATGGCCGTCGGGGCGGCCACGCTGCTGGTCGACGGCCGCCCGGATCCGGAGGCGAGCCTCGCGCCGGGATCGCGCGTCGAGGTCGGCCCCTACGCGTTGACGGTCGAGGTGCCGCCCGCGGGCGCGGACCTCGCGATCGCGATCGAGCTCCTGCGTCCGCTGCCGGACGACCTCGCCGAGATCAAGAGCCGCTCGCGCATGTCGCTCGCTGCGACGTGGCTCTCCAAGCGCGTGCCGGCGTGGACGCTCGCTCTGCTTCTGCTGCTGCTGTTCCTCGCGTTGCCCATCATCAATGCGTCGATGCCGACCCTGCGCGCGATGACCGCGCGGCTGCCTTTTACGCCCGACCAGTCGTGGAGCCCCGGTCCGCTCGCGTCCGGGCACGAGGGGTTCGGCCACGATTGCGGCAAATGCCACGAATCGCCGTTCGTCCGGGTGCGCGACCGGACGTGCCTCGGCTGCCATCAGAAGGTCCCCGGCCATGCGCCGACGGCGGCACTCGAAGCCGACCTTTTCGGCGAAACCCGCTGCGCGTCCTGCCATGCGGACCACAAGGGCGACGACGGACTCGTTCGCACCGATGTCGGGCTGTGCGCCGACTGCCATCGCGACCTCAAGCGCCGTTTCCCGGAGACGAAGCTCGCCAATGCGTCCGATTTCGCAAAGGCACATCCGCAATTCAAGCTGACGCTGTGGCGGGGCCCCGGCGACAACGACGTCGTCCGCATCGCGCAGGAAGACAAGGCCAACGCCGTCGAGAGATCGCACCTCAAGTTCCCGCACGACGTGCATTTGAAGCAGAGCATCCGCGGCGGCAAGGGCCGTATCACGCTCACGTGCCGCAGCTGCCACGCGCCCGACGCAAGCGGGCGGAGCTTCGAGCCGGTGGCGATGAAGACGCACTGCATCGAGTGTCACACGCTCGAGTTCGAGCCCGCCGTGACGACGCGCCAGGTCCCGCACGGCTCGGTCGAAGATGTGATGACGACGATGCAGGAGTTCTACGCGAGCATCGTGCTGAACGCCGTCCCCGTCGACCGCGTCGACACCGGCGAGATCCGGCGCGCGATCCCGAATCCCGCCAGCGGGCCGATCACCGACGACCAGCGGCAGCGGGCGCTCGCATTCGCCAAAGGCAAAGCCGAAAGGACCGCGCAGGACCTCTTCGAGGCGCGGGTGTGCATCGTCTGCCACGAGGTCGTGCGCAAGCCCGTCGCCAAGGGCAAACCGGGCAGCTTCACCTTCGACGTCACCGACGTGCACCCGGCGGCGACCTTCCTGCCGAAAACGCGCTTCGACCACGGCAAGCATCGCACGTACGAGTGCAAGGAATGCCACGAATCGGTCGCGACGTCGAAGACCTCGGCGGAGGTCTCGATTCCGCCGATCGCGACCTGCCGCAAGTGCCACGCGGGTGCTGCGCCCGAGCCGAACAAGGTGGATTCGACGTGCATTGCGTGCCACGGCTTCCATCTCCCCGGCCATCCGGCGATGGGCACGCGCGCCGTGCTGCCGGTACGGCGCTCATGACGATGCGCGGGACGCTGCCGTCGGCGCCGGCCGTGGCGTTTGCGTTGGCATTTGCGTTGCTCGCCGCCGGCTGCGGCGGTGGCGGAGGGGGCGGCAGCGGATCCGGCGGCTGCGGCGGCAGTTGCGAGGCCGCGAGCCCGACGGCGCTGACGGTGAACGACGTGCAGCAGGTGATCGCGCAGGCGGTCGCCGAAGCGAGCGCGCAAGGCGCGAAAGCAACCATCGCCGTCGTCGATCGCGTCGGCAACGTGCTTGCGGTGTTCCAGATGAACGGCGCGCCGCTGACGTTCACGATCAATTCGGGCCGCGGCGTGACCGGCGGGCTCGAGACGCTCAACATTCTGCCAAGCGAGCTTGCCGCGATCTCGAAGGCGCTGACCGGCGCATACCTGTCGTCCGAGGGCAACGCGTTCTCGACGCGCACCGCGAGCCAGATCATCCAGCAGAACTTCAATCCGGGCGAGGCGAACCAGCCGTCGGGGCCGCTGTCGGGCGTGCAGTTCAGCCAGCTGTCGTGCTCGGACGTCAATCTTCAGGCGACGGCCGGCACCGTGGGCCCGAAGCGCGCGCCGCTCGGCCTCGCCGGCGATCCCGGCGGATTGCCGCTCTACAAGAACGGCACCGTCGTCGGCGGTGTCGGCATCCTCGCCGACGGCCTCTACACCATCGACCTCGACATCTTCAATTTCGACACCGACGTCGACGAGCTGATCGCGGTGGCCGGCACCTTCGGGTTCGCGGCACCCGCCGACCGGCGCGCGAACCAGATCACCGTCGACGGCCGCACGCTGCGCTACGTCGACAGCGAAACGCTGAAGAGCAATCCCGCGACGGCACCGCCGTTTTCGTCGCTCGTCGGCACCGTGGGCAACCTGCTCCCCGTGATGGGTTATGGCGGTGACCCGATTGTCGCCGGCGTTGCGTTTGGAACACCTGCGTCCGGGTATCGCCCGGACACGAATCCGGCGTTCGCGGGCATCGGCGCCTACACGCTGGTCGACGCGGCGAACGTCGTTCGCTTTCCGCCGATATCCAGCATGAACAGCGCACTCGCGCAGGCCGACGTCACGCAGATGCTCAGAAGCGCACTCGAAGTCGCGAACCGGGCGCGGGCCCAGATCCGCCGTCCGGTGGGCTCGGCTGCGCAAGTCTCGGTGACCGTCGTCGACACCAAAGGCGTCATCCTGGGCCTCATTCGCTCGCCCGATGCGCCGATCTTCGGCACCGACGTCGCCGTGCAAAAGGCGCGGACCGCAGCGTTCTTCACCAGCCCGAACGCGGCGGCACTGCTGTTGTCGCTGCCGGCGGTGACCTACCCCACGACGCCGCCCACGACGTCGTCGATCGCCGCATACGTTCCCGCGACGCGCGTCTTCCTCAACGACCCGACGGCGCTCGCCGATGGTATCGCGTTCAGCAACCGAGCCGTCGGCAACCTCGCGCGACCCTACTTTCCGGACGGCATCTTCGGCACCGGGAACGGCCCGTTCTCCCCGCCGATCACGAGCTGGAGCCCGTTCAATACCGGATTGCAACTCGATCTCGTCGCCAACAAGCTCGTCGCATCGCTCGCCGCCGGCGACAACGGCACGGGGTGCACCGGTCTCGCGGAATTGCCGAACGGCATCCAGATTTTTGCCGGCAGCGTGCCCGTCTATCGCAACGGCGTGCTGGTCGGCGCGATCGGCGTCTCGGGCGACGGTATCGACCAGGACGACATGGTCAGCTTCCTCGGGCTCGCCAACGCGGGCACGGCGCTCGGAAACGGGATCGCACACGCACCTGCCGCCATTCGCGCCGACACGATTGCGCCACAGGGAACCGGCACGCGCCTGCGTTACGTGAATTGTCCGCAGGCGCCGTTCAACGACAGCACGGAGCAGAATGTCTGCGCCGGAATTTAAGCGTGGGCGCGCGATGTTGCGCGCGGCGGCATTCGCGCTGATGTGCGCCCTCGTGTGCGGGCAGGCTCGCGCGCAGGCGCCGGCGGAGGTCCGCTACGGCGTGCGTGTGCTTGCGCCGACCGTCAATGTGTACGACGAAGCGACGCCGCGATCCACGGTCATCGCACAGCTTCAACAGGGCGCGCACATCGAGGCGGACCAGCGGCGCGCAACGTGGTATCGCGTCATGCTCTCCGACGGCCGCACCGGTTGGATCAATCAGGTCGTCGGCACGACGGATGCGAACTTCTCGGTCGACATGGCGCCGGGACTCACTCTTGCAAAACCGAAAGCCGGCGCGAATGAAACCGGAGCGACGACCGCCGGCCCTGCCGCGATCGACGCGGCGTCCGAGCCGATGCCGGAGGACCGTGTCCTCCAGCTGCGGCCGATGGGCCGTCCGCTCGAACCGATCATCCCCGACATCGATCCGAAGCAGGTGCCGCCGCCGCAGGCGCTGCTGCCGCGCGAGACTATCCCGGTGCCGGATCGCTGGCGGCTCACCGACCAGCTGGGCCTCACGAAAAACCGCTGGGAAGACCCGTACAACCCGAACACGCTGAAGGGCGACCGCCCGGTGTTCGGCGAGGACTGGTTCGTCGCGCTCAATCTGGTTTCCGACACGCTCGTCGAATTCAGGCAGGTGCCGACCGCGATCGGCGCGCAATCGACGGATCGCCCGCAATCGGACGACCAGTTCGGACGCAACCGGCAATCGGCCTTCGTCCAGAATTTCATCCTTGGATTTTCGCTCATCAAGGGCGACACGGCGTTCAAGCCGCCCGAGATCGAGTTCCGCTTCGTTCCGGTGATCAACTTCAACCGCACCGAGATCGGCGAGGTCCGCGGCCTCAACATCGACCCGCGCAAAGGCACGACGCGCAACGACAGCCAGGTGGCGGTGCAGGAACTCTTCGTCGACTACGAGTACAACATCGCGTCGGTGCGCTACGACTTCGACGACATCCGTGTCGGCATCCAGCCATTCACCGCCGATTTCCGCGGGCTCCTGTTCATCGACCAGCCGCTCGGCGTGCGCCTCTTCGGCAACCGCGACAACAACCGGTACCAGTACAACGTCGGCTGGTTCCGTCGCCTCGAGAAGGACACCAACAGCGGCTTGAACGACATCGGCAAGACGTTGCGCAACGAGAACATCTTCCTCGCGAACCTGTACCGGCAGGACACGTTCGTTCCGGGCTTCACGCTGCAGGGGACGATCGTCTACGACGACAACCGCGAAAGCGGCGAACCCTACTACGACAAGAACGGCTTCCAGGTGCGCCCGGCGGTGATCGGCGACGTCATTCCGCACACCTACCAGGTCACCTATCTCGGCCTCAACGGCGATGGGCACTTCGGCCGCTGGAACGTGTCGGCGGCGCTCTACGGCGCGTTCGGCACCGTGAGCCACGACCCGCTCGCGCAGCAGAAGGTCAACGTCGAAGCGGGTTACGCGGTCGCCGAAGTGTCGTACGATTTCGACTGGCTGCGCGTGCGCGGCACGGGGCTTTTCCAAACGGGCGATTCCAATCCTTTCGACGGCAAGGCAAACGGGTTCGACGCGATATTCGAGAATCCGCAGATCGCCGGCGCCGACACGAGCTACTGGATCCGGCAGGCGGTGCCGCTGATCGGCGGCGGCGGGGTCGCGCTGTCCGGCCGCAACGGCGTGCTTGCGTCGCTGCGCTCGTCGAAGGACGAAGGCCAGGCGAATTTCACGAATCCCGGGCTCGCGTTGATCGGCATCGGCGCCGACGCCGACCTCACGCCGCGCTGGCGGCTGATCGGCAACCTGAACCAGCTCTGGTTCGCCAACACGTCCTCCCTTTCGGTGCTGCGCCAGCAGGGCACGATCAGCCGCTCGCTCGGCACCGACGTGTCGGTCGCGGTGCAGTATCGTCCGCTCTTTTCGCAGAACATCGTCCTCAACGCGTCGGCGGCGGCGCTGATTCCGGGGCAGGGGCTGAAGCAGCTCTATGCGTTCGACAGCAACAAGACGCAGTATTCGATTCTGTGCAACCTTCTTCTGACCTATTGAGCGCAATGATCCGGGAGCCGCATCTGCACGTCGTCACCCCCGCGCAGGCGGGGGCCCAGTGTCGTCGCTTTTGTGAATTCAAGGCAACGTCGCTGGTTTCCCGCCTTCGCGGGAACGACGTAATTGCCACCCTGGCATCGCTAATTGGCGCGGCGCTCCTCGCGCTCGTGCCTGCGCCGTCGTTGGCGAGCGAAGGCGAAGCACCCGTCGCGCGGACGTACGCCGCGAGCCCGCCCGCGCCCGAGCGCCAGACGCTGGCGATCGCGCACACAAAATCGGAAGGCTGCAAGACCTGCCACACGCCGGGCGATCACGACACGATGCACGTCAATCCCGCCGTGATCCTCGGCTGCGCGGATTGCCACGGCGGCGATGCGAAGGTAGCGAAGCCGCAAGGCGCCGATCTGAAGGACCCGGCGTATCGCGCGGCAGTGGCCAGCGCGCACGTGCTGCCGCGATATCCGGTGGCCTGGAAATATCCGTCGACCGCGAATCCGCCGGACAGCTACACGCTGCTGAACCGCGAGGCGCCCGAGTACGTCCGCTTCGTCAATCCCGGCGACTACCGCGTCGCGCGGGAGTCGTGCGGCGCCTGCCACCTGCGCATCATCCAGGCGGCCGAGCGGAGCCTGATGTCGACGAGCGCGATGCTGTGGGGCGGCGCGTCGTACAACAACGGGATCCTGCCGTTCAAGCGCTACATCCTGGGAGAGGCGTACACGGACAAGAGCGAGCCCGCGACGGTGGTGAATCCGCTGGCGCCCACACCGTTCATGACGACGAAGGGCATCCTGCCGAAGCTCTATCCCCTGCCGCCGTGGGAGACCATCCCGCCGGCCGACATCTTCCGTGTGTTCGAGCGCGGTGGTCGCGTGATCGTCTCGCAATTCCCGGAGATCGGCATCCCGAACAACACGGGCATGCTGCAAAAGCTGGACGAATCGGGGCGGCCCGACATCAAGCAGTCCAATCGCGGCCCGGGCACCGGCTTGCGCATCGCCGTGCCGGTGATCAACATCACGAAGACGCGGCTCAACGATCCGCACATGTGGTTCCTCGGCACCAACGAGCAGGCGGGCGATTACCGATCGTCGGGATGCTCGGGCTGTCATGCGGTGTACGCCAATGATCGCGACCCGAAGCACAGCGGCCCCTATGCGCCATTCGGGCACACCGGCGAATCGCAGAGCGCCGACCCGACGATCGCCAAGGGCGAGCCCGGCCATCCGCTCAAGCACGAGTTCACGCGCGCGATCCCGTCGTCGCAGTGCATGGTCTGCCACATGCACCAGCC
>JBDTLY010000156.1:0-7231 GCA_039934535.1 Casimicrobiaceae bacterium
CGCGTGCGTTTTCGGCGCCATTGCGCGATTCGGTTCCGGCGAGTGGGCCTACTTCGCCACGCCTGTCGGAATTTATGCCGGCTGCCTGATCGTCACGTCCGGGTTTTCGCCGGCGGCGCACGCGCGCTTGCCTTACAGTTCGCCCGTACTCGCGATCGCGCTCTGGCTTGCGCTTCCGTTCCTGGGGTTCGTGTTGTGGCGCCTCTTGCGGCCCCTGTTTTTGCCATCGTCGGCGAGGACCGGTGACCCCTTCGCCGCGCGCCTCCGACAGGTGCTTGCGTCCCGGGTGTGGGAGCCGCACGCGGCAACCATCGTGATCGGCGTCACGTTCGTCCTGATGTTCCTCCTGGTTGGGGCATGGGATTACACGGCAGTGCTGGCCGAGCTTGCGCGCGGGATGTCGCATAGCTTGGTGGCGAAGGTGCTGCTGCTGGTGGCCCTGTTCGCCGGCGCCACGCTTGGCGGCTACACCGCCGGCCGGTTTCGCCATACCCCCATTTCGGCGAAGCAGTTATTGAAATGCTTCACCGGCGGTGTGCTCATGGGATGGGGTGGATTGCTCGTCCCTGGACAAAACGACGGCCTGATCCTGGTCGGCATGCCGCTACTGTGGCCTTACGCATGGCTCGCGTTCCTGACGATGTGTGTGTCGATCGCCGCGGCCCTCGTGATCGAAAGGTTCGCGAGCGAGCCGACCGCGCAAAAAAGCGCTTCCTGAACAACGTAAGGGGCACGCGTTCGGCGCGACAAAACGCCGTATGACGTGTTCCACACAATCGCACCCAACTCACGAGGCAAAGATCATGCACGCAAAATTCGCCGGCATCTGCCAGATTGCAACACTCTCCCTTGCTCTCGCGTTCTCCGTATCCGGGATCGCGCATGCCGACGGCACCGTCGCGCCCTCGACGGACAGTGGCATCGTCACGGTCAAGAGCGCATATACGAAGGCGGAAACCATCGCGCGGCTCAAGCAGGACATCGCCGCCAAGGGCATCCGCTTTTTCGACGAAATCGACCAGTCGAAGCTTGCCGCGGACGCCGGCATCCAGATTCGTCCGTCGACGCTGCTGATATTCGGCAATCCGCCGCTCGGCACGTTGTTCATCCGGTCGAACTCGCTGGCGGGCCTTGACTGGCCGGTCCGGTTGCTGGTGTTCGAAGACGAGCAAGGCCAGGTGTGGACCGCCTACACGGATTTTGGCTACATCGCGCGCCGCCATCAGATTCGCGGCATGGACCAGGATGCCTTCGATAAGGCTTCCGGCGTCATCGCATCGATAACGTCCAGCGTGAAGGCCCGATAAGCCGCGGCGAGTCCACCCATCGTCGCAGCCGATCCGGCAATGGCAATCTCATGACCGAGGAATTCGACGCGATCGTCATTGGCACGGGTCAGGCGGGGCCGGCGCTTGCCGTTCGCCTTGCAGGGTCGGGCCACAGGACGGCCATCATCGAACGCAAGCGCTTTGGCGGCACCTGCGTCAACGTCGGCTGCATTCCGACCAAGACGCTCGTTGCCAGCGCGCGCGCGGCGTGGGTCGCGCGAAATGCCGCTGCCTACGGCATCGCCATAGACGGCGCGGTTCGCGTCGACATGCCAAGAGTGAAGGCCCGCAAGGATGAGGTCGTCGCGCAGTCCACGAGCGGCGTCGAAAGCTGGCTTCGCGGCACGTCCAATGTCACCGTGATCGAAGGACACGCCCGCTTCGAGAGCGCTCGCGTCGTGCGGGTCGAAGACCGTCAGCTGACCGCGCCACGGATCTTCATCAATACCGGTGGCCGCCCGACGGTACCAGCAATCGGCGGCCTGTCGAAGGTCGACTATCTGACCAGCAGCAGCATGATGGACGTCGATTTCGTGCCCGAGCACCTGATCGTGGTCGGTGGCAGCTACATCGGCCTCGAATTCGCGCAGATGTATCGCCGTTTCGGCAGCCGGGTCACCGTCGTCGAAATGGCGCCAAGGCTGCTCCCCCGGGAGGATGAGGAAGTCTCGCAGGCGGTTCGCGAGATCCTCGAATCCGAGGGCATCGGCGTCCGCCTCAACGCGCAGTGTGTCGACGTCGAAAAACGCGCCGATGGCGTCGCCGTGCGCGTGAGCTGTGAAGTGGAGCCGCGCGTCATCGCCGGCTCGCACCTGCTGCTGGCCGTCGGCCGGATTCCCAACACTGACGATCTTGGGATGGAGCAAGCAGGTGTCGCGATCGATGCACGTGGATTCATCATCGTCGACGATCAGCTCGCGACGAACGTTCCAGGTATCTGGGCGCTTGGCGACGTCAACGGGCGGGGCGCGTTCACCCACACGTCGTTCAACGACTATGAGATTGTCGCCGCCAACCTTCTGGACCACGAGTCGCGGCGCGTCTCCGACCGCATCGCCGTCTATGCGCTGTTCACGGATCCGCCGCTGGCGCGCGCCGGAATGACGGAACGCGAAGCTCGCGCGTCGGGTCGCCCGGTGCTGGTCGGCCGGCGCGCGATGGCACGCGTCGGCCGCGCTCGAGAGCGCGGTGAAACGAAGGGCTTCATGCACGTGATGGTCGATGCGGAGACCCAGAAGATCCTCGGCGCCGCGCTCCTCGGCATCGAAGCGGACGAGGCGATTCACTGCATCATCGACGTGATGAGCGCGGGCGCACCTTACACGGCCATTCGGCGCGCCGTGCACATCCATCCGACGGTCTCCGAACTGATTCCGACCCTGCTTGGCGAGCTCACGCCGTTGCAGTAGGCAGGAACGGGATGGCCGCCGTGCTTCCGGGCGGAAGCTCACGGCGCGCGGCGCGCGCCAGGCCGATCACATTTCAACCCCGGAAAATGCATGCGCCGGCACGAGTGCCGGCGCGTGTGACAACTTTGACAAGGCGACGAACGACGCGCCTCCGGTCACATCATGTGCTCTTCCTTCTTCATCTCGACCGGGAAGAGATCCACCGAGATGAGCACCGCCGGGGTCGTCCCCGTGTTCTGCCACCAGTGCTGAGTTCCGTTTTTCTCGGGAGCCACGTCGCCCGGCTTGTGCATGATGGGCACAGCGCAATTGCTCGCGTATTCGACGACATCCCCGGAGACCATGTAGATCATCGCCGGGCGATTGCCATGGCTATGCCACGGAACGATGCCGCCCGGCTGGATGTCGAGCTGGCGAATCCGCAACAAGCGGCCGTTGACGGCCGCCGGTTCCTTCGCGAGGTCAGTGCTGCCGCGCACGACGTCGGTGACGCCCTTGGCGGCAGCGCTGCTCATTTTTTGTCCCTGGCCATCCGCGACCCGCTTGTCCGCGGGGCATTCCCCCGCAACGGCCGCGGTTGACGCGACCGAAAATACTCCGGCAAGGGCGCCGGCGACGAGGCTACGCTTCCACATCGATTCGAAAGGCATGTTGTCATTGCGCATGATGCTGGTCTCCTGGTGAAGTTGTGAGCCGCGCGCTTCATGCGCCGCGGACGTGACGTCTGTCGGGGGCGCGTTTGTTTGCTTACAATACCAAGGTGTTCGCGTCGCGCTCGCGATGTGTTGTAAGGAAAGGTCGATTGCCGCGACGAATCCATGTCAGCACTCTTGCCGCCGATCGGCGCGCACGCCAGGATACGTACCGCGCGCCGGCGGAACGCGGCGACAGGACCGCGTCAAGACCCGGCTCGGAGGTCCAATGGGAAATTCAGTGAACCGTCTGCTCACCTGCGCCATCGTCGGCATGGCCATCTCGCTTTCGGCGCGTGCCGCGCTCGATATCGGCGAGCCGGCTCCGAACTTTACGAAGGAAGCCGCGCTCGGTGGAGCGACCTTTCAATATTCGCTCGCCGAATCGTTGCGCAAAGAGCCGGTCGTGCTTTATTTTTTTCCTGCGGCCTACTCGGAGAGCTGCTCGATCGAAGCGCACGAGTTCGCGGAAGCAATTGCGCAGTTCAACGCCTTCGGCGCGTCCGTGATCGGCGTGTCGGCCGACGGCATCGAGACGCTCACGAAGTTCTCGGTGCAGGCGTGCCAGAGCAAGTTCCCCGTGGCTTCGGATGAGACGCAAACGGTGATGAAGGCATTCGATGCGGTGATGCAAACCCGCCCGGACTTTGCCAATCGAATCTCGTATGTCATCGCGCCGAACGGCACGATTGCCTACCATTACATGAGTCTCAATCCGACAAAGCACGTGGAAAAGACGCTCGAGGCGCTGCAACGCTGGCACGAGAGCAAGGGCAAGAAGTGATAGTTTGCCGGCAATCGCGCGAACTGTTCGCGTACCTGGCCGTCATCGCTCTGGCCGGCTGCGGCGCGCTTCCGCAGAAGCCCGAGACGTCCTACTCGGGCGCGCTGCCGCCAGCGCCGGAAAGTCCGCTGGTGCGCATCGTCCAGGCGTCGCTTCCGGCGCCGGACCTCACGGGGTTCCGGCTGATGCCGCTCGGCGCGTATTCGCTCGACGCGCGGATCCAGCTGGCGCGGCGCGCGAGGCATTCGCTCGACGTCCAGTATTACCTCATCCAGAACGACATGACGGGACGGCTGCTGCTGCGCAACCTGCGCGATGCCGCGATGCGGGGTGTGCGCGTGCGCTTGCTGGTGGACGACCTTTACACATCGGGCGGCGATCCGCTGTTCATTGGCCTGGCCGCTTTCCCGAACGTCGAGGTGCGGCTGTTCAATCCGTTCTGCTGCGGACGCGACAGTCTGGCCGGCAAGTACACCGCTTCGCTCGCCGACTTTGGACGACTCAATCACCGCATGCACAACAAGCTGTTTATCGCCGACGGCTCGATAGTCGTCGCGGGTGGCCGCAACATCGCCGACGAATACTTTATGCGCAGCGCGACCGACAATTTCGTCGACATGGATGCGTTCGTCGTCGGCGTGGTGGTGCCCAAGCTGGCGCGGATCTTCGATGTCTACTGGAACAGCCCGCAGGTTTACCCGGCGGAAGCCATCATCCGCACGGACCTCGATCGCGAGCGGCTGCAGCGGCAGTTCAACGACCTCGTCGACGAAGGCGAGCAAATGATGGCGGTCAATCCGCCGCCGATCGACATCCTTGGATATGGTCCGATCAGCGATGATCTCGATGCCGGCCGGCTCGGGCTCGTGTGGGGGACGGCCACCGCCTACGCCGACTCGCCCGCCAAGGTGACGGCTACCTCCGACGAGATGGCACGCTCGATGAGCGTCACGATGAACGTCATGGATCTCGTCATGGCATCGCGGACCGAAGTGGTCCTTTCGTCGCCCTACTTCATACCGGGACCGATGGGCGTCCAGGCCTTCTCCGACTTGAGAAAGCGCAATGTCAAGATCACGATTCTCACCAATTCCCTCGCCTCCAACGACGAACCTCTCGTCCATACCGGTTATGCACGCTACCGGGTCGAATTGCTGAAGACGGGCGTGGATCTCTATGAGCTCAGTCCGACGGGCGTCGTGCGCAACAAGCGGCTCATGGTGCCGGGCGCTTCGGTTGGCCGCCTGCACGCCATACCGTCTGCGCTTCGCGCCGGACGAGCAAAGTCTCGAGTGGCTGACCATGGATGATGAGGGCGACGTCGTGCTGTCCGATGAACCCGATGTGACGCCATGGATGCGTGTGCAAAACATGCTGCTGTCGCCCTTCGTGCCGGAGCAGGAACTGTAAGGTACTCGTAACGCAAATCCTGGACGCCACATCGTCGGGTCACCAGGGAAATGCATTCAACACAATGTCGGTTGGGGGCAGGTCGATGCGCATTGCGGTGATGGGAACGGGCGGCGTCGGTGGGTATTTCGGCGCTCGACTTGCGGCGAGCGGCTGCGATGTCGAGTTCATCGCTCGCGGCGCGCATCTCGCCGCGATTCGCGATCGCGGCTTGCGCGTGGAGAGCCCGCTTGGCGATGTTTACATTGCGAGGGCGAACGCGACGGACGATCCGGCGCAAGTCGGACCGGTCGACCTCGTGCTATTTGGGGTAAAGCTGTGGGACACGGAAGCCGCCGCTGGGGCGTTGGCGCCGCTGGTCGGTCCGGATACCGCGGTCATTTCCTTCCAGAACGGCGTGCACAAGGACGAAGTCTTGCGCAATGCCTTGGGCGAGCGCGCGGTGATGGGCGGGGTTTGCTACATTGCCGCGACGATCGCCGAGCCGGGTATGATCCGTCATGCCGGCAAAATGCAAAGGCTGGTCTTCGGCGAGTACGACGGCGCCCGCTCGCGGCGCGCTGACGCGTTCCTCGAGGCTTGCCGGCGCGCGCAAATCGACGCTGAGATCAGTGCCGACATCCGCCGCTCGATCTGGGAGAAATTTGTATTCCTTGTCGGCCTTTCGGGAACGACCTCCACGATTCGCATGCCCATCGGGCCGATTCGATCGAATGCGCAAACGCGCGCATTTCTGCGCGACGCGATGCGCGAAGTCGTGGCCGTCGGACGCGCCGCGGGCGTGCCGATGTCCGAAGACTTCGCCGACGGCCGGCTTGCCTTCTGCGACGGACTGCCCGCGGAAATGACGTCATCGATGCACCAGGACCTGGAGCGCGGCAACCGGCTCGAGGTCCAGTGGTTGAGCGGCGACGTGGTCAGGCGCGGCAGCGCTGCTGGAATAGCGACGCCTGTCAACCGCGCCGTCTGCGACATCCTTGCACTGCACGCGGACGGCAAGCGCGGGGATTGAGGTGACGCTGGCGCTCACGATCCGATCGTTGCGCAGCATTGCGGTCGACGTTCCGATGGCCAGACCGTTGGGCACGAGCGCGCGGACGATCCGGAGTGCGCCGCTGCTGCTGATCGATCTCGACACCAATGAGGGGATCACGGGCAGGGCCTATCTCTTCTGCTATCTGCGCGCCGCGGCGATCGCGACCGCAAGAATCCTGGAAGAGATTGCCGAGGAGATCAAAGGCGCGCCCGTGGCGCCACGGGAGATCGGGATCACGCTCGCCCGGCATTTCCGGCTGATCGGCACAAGCGGTATCGTATCGATGGCGCTTTCCGGCGTGGACATGGCCTTGTGGGATGCACTCGCGATTGCCGCCGACATGCCGCTCGCGCGCCTGCTCGGGGCAACGCCGAGGTCGATTCGAGCCTATGACAGCCGCGGCCTCGGGCTGATCGAGCCGGCGGCAGCGGCCGACGAAGCGGAAGAACTGGTCGCGGAGGGATTTGGAGCCGTGAAATTAAGGCTGGGGCGCCCGAGTGCCGACTCCGATCTCGCTGTGGTGCGCGCGGTGCGAAAGCGGCTGCCGCAAGCGGTTCAGGTGATGGTTGATT
>JBDTLY010000157.1:0-7221 GCA_039934535.1 Casimicrobiaceae bacterium
GCAACGTCGACGTGATGCGGCAGGCGCTCGAATGCTGCCATCGCGGCTGGGGCGTCTCGGTCGTCATCGGCGTCGCCGGCGCGGGGCAGGAAATCCGGACGCGCCCGTTCCAGCTCGTCACCGGCCGCGTCTGGAAAGGCACGGCGTTCGGCGGCGCCCGCGGGCGCACCGATGTTCCGAAAATCGTCGACTGGTACATGGACGGCAAGATCAACATCGACGACCTCATCACGCACAAGCTGCCGCTTGCGCGCATCAACGAGGGATTCGACCTGATGCATTCGGGGGAATCGATTCGTGCTGTCGTCGAGTACTGAGACAGCGCAAAGGCGGCTGCGGCAAGCGGCGATCGTCGCGCTGTCGCTGCTGATCGGTTGCTCCGACTCCGACACGCCGCCGGTTTCGCCCGCTTCCGACGTGCGCTATGCGTTCGTCGTCCTCGGCGAAAACGGGCAGGCGATTGCGCGCGCGATCACCGTGGCATCGGCCTGTCCGCTGATCGCGATCGACGGCGGCCATCCCGTGCAGATGACGCTGCGCGCGGCGGCGGCCACGCTGCCGGCGCGACCCACGGCCTACGACAAGCGCAACACGGTCCCGGCCGATTTTCCGGTGACCGTGTGCGATGCGAACGTGGCGCCAGGCGCGTCACGCGCGACGATCGGCACCCGCGTGCTTCCGTTGCCGAAAGCGCACCCGCAGAAGATCCTGTTGATTGGCGACACCGGCTGCCGGCTGAAGGGCGTGGACAATGTCGGCCAGTACCAGGCGTGCAACGACTCGGTAGAGTGGCCCTTCAAGGCGATCGCCGACATCGCCGCCGCGCACGCCCCCGACGTCGTGATCCATGTCGGCGACTATCACTATCGGGAAACGCCGTGCCCGTCCGGCAACATCGGATGCGCGGGTAGCCCTTACGGCTTTTCGTGGTCGAGCTGGGAGCCCGATTTCTTTGCGCCCGCCGACGCGCTGCTGGCGGCGGCGCCGTGGATACTGGTCCGCGGTGATCACGAGATCTGCGACCGCGGCGGGCAGGGCTGGTGGCGGATGCTCGATCCGCGTCCGCTCACCACAAAGCAGGACTGCAACGACCCCGCCGACGACGGCATCGGCAATTACAGCGAACCCTACGCGGTGCCGCTCGACGACGACATGCTGTTCGTCGTGTTCGACTCGTCAGTGGTCGGCGACAAGGCGCTCGACGCCGGCGACGCCCAATACCGGCAATACGCCGCCCAATTCGTCCGGGCGTTCGCGCTCGCTGCCGCGCGCCCGCACGCGTTTTTCATGAACCACCAGCCGATCCTGGGTTACAACTCGGACGAAACGCCGACCGCGCTGCCGGGCAACGAGGCGCTGCAGTCGGTGCTGAAGCCGATCGTTCCGGTTTCGCTGTTTCCGCAGAATGTCGAGGCCGTATTGTCCGGGCACGTCCACATGCTGCAGATCGTCAACTTTGCCACGCCGCAACCGCCGATCTTCATTCCCGGCAACGGCGGCACCGACCTCGTCCCCGAATTCACGAAATATCCACCCGGCCCCACCCCGCTTCCCGGTGCGGTCGTTGCGAACCAATTGGCGACGGCCAGGTTCGGGTTCATGACGATGGAGCGCGGCAGCGCCGGATGGGTGCTGACGGGTTGGAGCCGTAGGGGGCTGCCGATCACATCGTGTACGCTATTCGAAAAGAAGGTCTCGTGCACGCCGTTTGCGGACGGCTGATCCGCAAAAGTACCGCGCCGTCAACGGTGGGGTCGCCATGATTCTCGGAATGTCGCTTGAAAACTTTACGCTGCTACACGTCGTCATCAGCCTGATCGGCATCGTGGCCGGCGCCGTCGTCGTCTACGGCATGTTCGCCTCGCAGCGGATGCCGGGATGGACTGCCCTTTTTCTCGTGACGACCATCCTGACGAGCGCGACGGGCTTCCTGTTTCCGTTCACCAAGCTCTTGCCGTCGCATATCGTCGGCATCATTTCGCTCGTCGTGCTTGCCGTGGCCGTGCTCGCGCTTTATGTCTTCGGCTGGGCCGGGTCCTGGCGCTGGATCTACGTCGCGACCGCCGTGTTCGCGTTCTATCTCAACTGCTTCGTCGCCGTCGCGCAGTCGTTCCTGAAGTTTCCGCCGCTGAAGCAGCTCGCGCCCACCGGCACCGAGCTGCCGTTCGTCATCGCGCAGGGTCTTGTGCTCGTGATTTTCATCGGCCTGTTCGTCGGCGCAGCCAGAAGGTTTCGGCCGTCGCCGGCGTCGGGGTAAACAGAGAGGCCGGCGGGCGACATCAAAATCGTTGGTAGACCGAGACCAATTCCAATTCGCTCGTCGGCCACCTATCCTGCCGAATGCACCTGCCGCTTCGCGAATAATTCATCGCGATGATAGTCAAGGTAGATCTGTTGGTCTCGAGAAAACGCTCCAACGTTGCGGTCTCTGTCAATTGACCATTTCGCCAGTACTTCAGGCGTCAGAATTGACGAGACCAGAATTCGGCCATGATTCGAGAAGCTGATGTACGAACGATCGAAAAGATGATCGATATGTGGTGAAAGCAGCAAGCCATTGTTTCCGTCGAGCTTTTCGGCATCGGACGACAAACGCCACGGCTTGATATGACTAGCTACAAGGTGTTCCGGTCGGCGTAGCCCGGTCACCCGACACCCATTTTCGATCAACTCGACGCGGGACTTATAGAGTCCCTGTCCGCGACGGGCCTTTATCAGCTGGGCCACCTCCGTGCTCGGGATGTCATTTCGATCCTTGATTTGCGCCTCTGCGGCTAACTCTTCTGCATGCTCTCGCCCGAAAGCACCAAGGGCGTCAATCACCAGGTCTGCTTCCGCGCCGATTAACCGGAGAAGCGTAGCCGCCATATTTACCGGTACCTTTGCTAGGTAGGCACCTTGATTGCCTTCGCCGGTCGCGCGAATGGGCGAATATCTTCCGGGAAGCGTTGGTTCCAAGAGCTGCATGTGCTCCCGCGGGCGCATTGACGTTGCTAGCTCGCGAAACTCCACCTCAAGGAACCAGCCTTCATTGTTCCAGTAAGCGCCTGCGCTACCAAACGCCGTGGGTTTTGGTGCCGACTCGGCAACACCTACTGCAACGCCAATCGCCTTAATGTAAGTATCACAAAATGAAAATATGACGTCGCCGGGGCGGACGTCGCGCATGAAATCATAGAATTGATTGCGACCCCCGTTGGCGTTGGTCTTGGGGGACCATAGATACCCGCCGCGAACTTCATGCGCGTATGTTTGATTCTGATTGACCCACCAATAATCCATTCCAAAACCAGGATCAGGCTCGACTACGTGTGTGCTCGTCGAGCCCGGTCACTCTTCTCCACGCTTACCGCGACTCTGGCGCCGTAGCTATCGGCCGTACGTTGCGGTGAAGCTCGTCTTGGCGATCAGGTTGGTGCCGATCCCTTTGTTCAGCACGAAGCCGTAGAGGCCCGCGGTGCCCGTCTTCGGCACGCCGCCCGCCACTTCGAGCTTGTCGACCGCGACCGCATAAAGCGTGAAGATGTAGCGATGCGGCGCATCGCCAGCCGGCGGGCACGGGCCGCCGTAGTTGCCGTTGCCGCCGGTGGCGCCGGTGTCGACGAAGTCGGTGTTGCCGCCGAACGCGCCTGGAGGCAGCAGAGCCGTGTTGTTGCCGACGCCTCGGGCAAGTCCCGTCGTGGTCGGCGGCATGTCGTAGATGGCCCAGTGCCAGAAGCCGCTGCCCGAAGGCGCGTCGGGATCGTAGACCTGCAATGCAAGCGACTTCGTTCCCGGCGGCACATTCGACCATTGCAGCTCCGGCGAGATGTTGCCACCCGTGCACCCAAATCCATTGAGGATGTATTGCGTGGCGAAGCTGTTGTTCGTGAGGTCAGGACTCGACAGCGTGAAAATCGGCGTCTGGGCCTCGGACGAACAGCCGCTGAGCGTTGCGAGCGCTACCGACACCGCCGCCGACAAAGCCGACATGGACCGGATTCCGGGATTCATGGTGTGATGTCCTCCTCGTGTGGTTTTCGTTGCGTGCGCATTCCGTGAATTTCGCAGATCGCCGACGTTCGTGCCGCAGGGCCGCACGGCGCAAGCAGAAACTGTGGGGCGCGCCGCGCGTCGATGGGGCGCAAAAACTTTATGCTTTTAGCGACGCCATTACAAGGAGCCGCCTCCGGGGGGGGCGACGCTATTTCAGCGTCGACGACGACGTGAACGTGCCGTTCGTCGTGTTATTGACGAGTCGGTTGTTGCCAAAGGTCACGCAAGCCCCGCCGGCGGATTGCTGAAGCCCGGTTACGTTGCGCGTGATCGTCGTGTCGGCGACAACGATGGTCCCGCCAGCAGCGCTCGACAATCCCACGGCACTGCTCGCGACGAGCGAGCTCGAGACATTGACCTTCGATGTCGTGCCCGCGACGCCGCCGGTCACGATTCCGGTGCCGTTGCCCTTGAACGTCGTCTTGCTGACTTCGAGCTGGGCGGAGGCGCCGCTTGCCCCCGGTGCGACGGAGAGCCCGGTGCCGTTGTTGACGAATGCGGACCCGCGAAGCGTTCCGACCGCGCCGAATGCCGCTATCGACAACCCCGTACCATTGCCTTCGAACTGCGCACCGTCGAGATTCAATTGCAGCAACCCGGCGGCGGCGAGCCCGGCCGAAATGCCCGTGCCGTTGTCGCGGAAGGCGGAGTGGCGCACCTGGATGGTGATCGCGATTGAGGGTTGCGCGTAAAGCCCTGCCTGAGTAAAGCCGCTGACGGTGCAATCGTCAATGAAGAGCGAGGCGCCCGACTGGAGGTCGATGCCGCGCGTACCTCCAAGGCCATTGATCGCCAAGCCCTTCAGCGCGACGCCTCCGCTTCCAGGATTGACAACGATCCCCGTCCCGCTGAGCACCGAAATGCCGGCATACACGCCCGACGGTGCTGCAATCGTGATCGGCCGGTCGATCACCATCGGGCCATATCCAGCCGACGCGAGCACGATCACCTCGCCGCCGGACTGCGTGCGTGAAATCGCGCGATCGAACGTTCGGCATGGAGAGGTAAATGAACACGCGTTCGCGTCGGAGCCCTTTGGCGACACGGCGGTGCGTTGCAACGTCGGTGCGGGCCCGGTCGACACCACAAAGGCGACAGCCGAGCCGAACGGCACCGTCACGCCCGCCAGCGGCGATTGCGAAATGACCGACCCCGCCGGCACCGTCGCCGACGCCTGCATCGTGATCGTGCCGGCGACCAGACCGTAGTCGCCCAGCGCCGCGGTCGCCACAGCTTGGGTGCGTCCGACGAGTTGCGGAACCTGGGTGGTGCCGGCGCCGCTCGACACGGCGAGGTTGACCGCCGAGCCGGCCGGGATCGACATGCCTGCCGTCGGGCTTTGCGATATCACGGCGCCGGCCGGAACGGTCCCCGATAGCTGCGACGTCTTTGTTCCAACGACCAGCCCCGTCCCGCCAATGATGTTGATTGCGTCGGCGACGGCCAGGTTGGTCACATCGGGCACCAGTACATTCCCCGGTCCTGTCGACACCCTGAGCGTGACCGTCGCCGCTGCGGCCACCTGCGAGCCCGCCAACGGCAGTTGCGAGATCACCGACCCGGACGGCACCGTGGACGACGGGAGCATGGTCGCCGTACCGACGGTGAGTCCGGCCGCCGTCATGGCGGAGCTCGCATTGGCTTGCGTCATCCCCACACCGTTCGGGACGATGGCCGTCGTGTTTCCGCTCGACAGCACGAGGTCAATCGCGGTCAACACGGGCACCGAACCGCCAGCGATCGGAATCTGCGAAATGATCGAGCCTGCGGGGACGGTAAGCGACGGCTGCTGCGTCACCGTGCCCACGACGAGATTCAGCGCGCCGATCGTCGCCGTCGCGGCGGGTTGCGGCTGGTTGACGACATCGGGCACCACCACCGGCGGGCGTGCCGAACCTACCTGGACGGTAAGCGTCGCGACACCCGGATTTCCGGTCGGGTCGTATGCCATCACCG
Source organism: Casimicrobiaceae bacterium (assembly GCA_039934535.1). GTDB lineage: Bacteria > Pseudomonadota > Gammaproteobacteria > Burkholderiales > Casimicrobiaceae > CAIWHR01. Next base: position 5,992 of record JBDTLY010000157.1, read on the forward strand.
CGAGCGGCCGCGCGGTGCTCGGCCCCGAGAGCGCCGGAACGGTCGCGCTGAACGTATTCGCTCCCGTTGGGGTCGCCGTGACGACTTCCGTGGCGTCGTTGACAACCCCGTCGCCATTGACGTCGAAGAACACCTCAGCCTTGGTTATCCCCGCGCTGTCGGTCGCGGTGAACGACACGGTGATCGTGTTGCCCTGGACGACGACGACGCCATTGGACGGCGAGGTGATGTTCACGGCGGGCGCCTGCAGGTCCGGCGGCCCAAATCGATTTTCCCTCGACTTGAACGTCTCGGTCTCGCGTGGCGGCGGGAACGGCGAAGTCGGAGGGTCGATCTCCGCGCCGAACGCCTGCCCGACGCGCTGGAAATTCAGCGCGGACTTGCGGTCGATGTTCTCCCAATCGTTGAAGACCGGGTCCGCCAATCCAGCGTACGAGGCGACAGGACAGGGAGGAGTGCCGGAAATCGTGGCGCCGCTGCCGTCCGTGGGCAGGCCGGTCGCGCACAGTTGGTACGCGTAGTTCATCACACTGAAGTACCCGGCCTTGAAGTTATTGTGATCGACGCCGCCGTGCTTCAGTGTGATCAGGTGGCCCATTTCGTGCGCGAGCGTCTGCCATTGATCAAGGAACGATCCAAGCTCGTTGCCTGGCAGAAGCGGCGGAAACGTGCCGAGCGTGATCGCGAGGCTCGTGCCGGGTGAGAACGACCCGTCGTAGCGCTCTCCCGCTCGCCCCTGCCCGCTCGAGCCATCGAAAATCACGTAGGTGCTGGTGGCATCCGGCATCACGTTCCACGGAACGGTCACGTCCAGGCTCTTCAGCAGCAAGCCTGTGATCGAGCGCACCTGACCCGCGCCCGTTCCGCCGGTGATCTTCACGCCGCCACCGAGTGCAGAGGTGGTGAAATTCTGGTTGGAGTCGGTAAAGCCGTTCGCCGTCGCGCTCGTTACCGTGCCCGTGAACGGTGCGATGTTGTCGTCGCCACCGGAGCCCGTTGCATCGTGGAAATCGGCGAACACGATGTGCAGGAATGGGAGCTCGCGCGCCCCGCCATTGAATGCCCAGAAGTTTGCCGCCTTGACCGTGTCGAAGGCGATTGCGTTCACGCCGGTGAGGTTGACACTCCCCGGAGCCCCGAAATACAGGACGTCGATCGGCGTTGCGCTGACGATCTTGCCACCGCGCAGCGGTCCGGCGCCCATGTTGCGCGAGAAGGGCTGGCGGGCGG
>JBDTLY010000158.1:0-7172 GCA_039934535.1 Casimicrobiaceae bacterium
AAACGCTGCACGAAGACGTGTAGACAAATCGCCGGATGCCGACCGCCTGCGCTTTTTCGGCCAGCGCCACGGACCCCTTGTGATTGATTTGATGGGTCACATCGGGCCTGTTCTGCCCCAGCGGATCGTTGGACAGTTCGGCCAGGTGCGCGACGGCTTCGCATCCCTCCAAATCCGCCTCCACGATCTGGCGCAGATCTTTATTGAGCGTCCGAGGGCTGTACGCAAGATGCCGGTTGTCGCTGTAGAGCCACCCGTCACGGTAGTAGCCGGTATCGAGGCCGAGCACATCCAGGCCGCGCTCCATTAAATACGGGGCGAGCACTGCGCCTATGTAGCCGTTCACTCCGGTGACGAAGATTTTCATTTGACCCTTAACGCGCCTCAACGCACAAGCGAACCGCTATTTTGTCCTTTTCGCGGCCCGCGCGCACGCTTCGGCCCGCACGCGCGCGCCGAGACGAGAAGTTTGATTAAACGCCGTGGGTTCCGGCGCGAATCAGTCGGGTCTGCACATGGCGTAAGCCCATGTCCTCTACAACATCTAATCCACACGTTGTGAGGCAAAGGCTTGCCGTAGTCGGTGCGAGCTGCAGCGGGTCAAGTGCGACCAGCAGTCCCCTTCCTCCGATGCGGCAAAGACCTGCTACCAAAAAAATTCGGATCCGGGGCTCGGCCCGTTTAGGCTTCTATCGCCACGGCCACAATTTGAGGACGCGGGCCTGCGCGGGTGATAACATCTCGCCATCAGCGGTATGGCTGTTGGCAAAAGACTTGCTTCACGTCCATTTTAGCGGGTAAATGGCGACGGGCGCGCGCTGGACTTTTGCGCGTGGAGCTGGGCTTTTCCTGAACGCTCGTGAGACTAGCCGAATTGTCGCGCAAGTTGCATGGATCGACCCAGGAGCAGGCAAGGCGAAGGCCGTTGGGGGATGGCTCGCGGGACATCAATTGAGCCATTGAACTGAGCACCGTCTCATTGGGCTACCCGGTGTCCAATCCACTCGTTAGCGTCATCATTCCGTGTTTCAATGGCGCAAGCTATGTCGCGGCCGCCATTGAAAGCGCGCTGAATCAATCTTATCGGGACCGGGAGGTCATCGTTGTTGATGACGGATCCACAGACCGGAGCCTGATGATCATCCAGGGCTTCGGCGACCGTGTCCGCTGGGTTACGGGTCCGAATTGCGGCGGTTCCTTCGCGCGCAATACCGGACTTGATCTCGCCAAGGGAGATCTGATTCAGTTCCTGGATGCAGATGATGTCCTGCATCCCGACAAACTTGCATCGCAGGTGCCTTTGCTCTCCGATCCCGTGGTGGATCTGGTCTATTCCGACTGGTTTCAATGTGCCTTCGAGGATCCCGATCGGAAACTTCGCTGTCGCGTGGTTCCCACCTCCGAAGACCCCGTGCTTCTCGCGCTCGATCCCCAGAACATCCAGACGGATTCCCCGCTCTTCAAGAAGTTGACATTGGTGCGGGTCGGCGGATTTCGACCAGGTTTGCCTTGTTGTCAGGAGCGGGAACTCATCCTCCGACTTGCGTGCGTCGGCGCGCGCTTCAAGTACCTTCCCGGGGCACTTCATACTGTCCGCCTGCATGCGCTCGGAATCTCCGCGGACGAGCGCCGCGTCGGCCGGTGGATGAAGACGATCTTGACCGAACGGTACGAGCAATTGAAGACGCGCGATGATCTGAGTCCCGCTCGGAAGTGGGCTTTCGGCCGGCTCATGATGCGGCAGGCCCGGGCGCAGTTTCGCTTGGACAACCGGGACCTGGCGCGAGAATGCGTACTCGCCGCCTATGAGATGGACCCGGTCGGTGCCAGGAGGGCCTACAGGCTCCCCGGCTTTCTCGCATATCGCGTTTTGGGACCGGAGCGGGCCGAATCGCTACACGTTATCTGGCGACGCCTTGTCTTCTTCTCGAGACGCGTTGCGGTCAGGTTGCGTAGTGCGACGTCCCGTTGACGCATGAGACTTCCGTCTACGATGTCTTCCGGCGTCCGATTTGCGTGACTTCATCGACGAGGCGGTTTCAGCGCAGAGCGCTTTGCGCGCACCCGACCGCTTGAATATTCTACGTGGCCAGAGCGCCAGGCGAGGCGTGAGGCGGCGGCCGCTAATCGCGGTCAACGCCGAAGTAGTGGGGAAAGGATCTTGAATCAACCACTGATCAGCGTCGTCACTCCGTTTCGAAATACGGCACCCTATCTCGCGCAATGCATTGAAAGCGTGCTTGCCCAAACCTACCGGAGCTTCGAATACATCCTGGTGGACAATTGCAGCGACGACGGGGCAATCGAGATCGCGGAATCGTATGCACGTCGTGATTCGCGAATTCGCCTCTATCGACAGCCCGATGTGCTGCCACAGGTTCGCAACTACAACAATGCGTTGACCAGAATCGACGAATCCAGTTGGTACTGTAAGATCGTGCAAGCGGATGACGCAATTTTCCCCGAGTGCCTGCGGTTGATGGCCATGGCATTCGAGCAATCCAAATCCATCGGACTTGTGAGTTCCTACTATCTAAAGGGAAACACCGTCCTCGGGTCCGGCCTTCCCTATGCGACACCGATACTCGACGGCAAGGAAATGGCCCGTTTGTTTCTTCGAAGCGGCGTCTATGTGTTTGGCTCACCGACAACTGTCGCCTTTCGGTCGTCCATCGTGCGCAGTGAGCGACCTTTCTACGACGAATCACTGCTGCATGAGGATACAGAAAAGTGCATGCAAATTCTGAGGAAATGGGATATCGGATTCGTTCATCAAGTCCTGTCGTTTCTGCGAGTGGAGAATGAATCGATCTCGTCTTCTGTCCGCAGCTTCGGGCCGAACGCCCTTGACTGGTACATCATCGTGCAGCGCTACGCGTCGATCTTCCTGGACTCGGATGAGGCGGGTGCTCTTAAGGCAAGGTCAAGGCGGGATTACTATCGCTTCCTCGCGAGGGAGGCATTGAAGTTTCGCGAGCGCGCGTTTTGGCGTTATCACCGTAGTGGCCTGAACTCACTCGAGGAGAGGATGGACAGGCCGCTTTTAGCGACCCAGGTTGGGCTCGAGTTGTTATCCATGGCGTTAAACCCCGGAACAACCGTCGAGGCGATGATCCGTTACGGAAGGCGCGCCAGGCACGACAAGAAAGGGCGTTCGAGTTGACCTATCCCGACGATTGGTTCGAGGGCTCCTCGTTGACCGCTTGGTGGTACGGATCTTGCTGCCCCAACGGGGGCCGTGTCCGTTCTCCGGGCCGTCCGGAAAGGTAATAAGTTGAACTCGATCCACTATGACTCCGGCATGGACGATGCCGCTCGACGCGAGCAGATCTACAACGGGCAGCTCTTCGTCTATACCCCGCGCCCTGCGGCGCTTGCGATGTGCGCGTTCGCGCGCGAGATGGTGGAGGCGGGTTTTGCTCCACTTGACCCGAGAACGGCTCAGTTCGACCTCCCGGTAGAGCGATTCGCGGAAATTCTGGCCGATCTCAAGCCGCGATTTATCCACCACCCGCGTTCCAAGGAGCTCACTCGGCGGCTGCTGGTCGAACTGGGATGCGACGCGTCCGAAACGTATTTCGACGTGCCGCGACTCCGCACGTCGACGAGTGGCGATTACCTCACGTCGGGCATTTCCTATGCGTTCCATCCGCACCGGGACACCTGGTACTCGGCGCCCCAGTGCCAGATCAATTGGTGGTTTCCGGTGTACGACGTTTCGTCGGAGAACATCATGGCCTTTCACCCGCGCTACTGGAATCGCGGGGTGTCCAATAGCTCGCGCGAATACAACTACGCCGAATGGAATCGCACGAGTCGGTTGACGGCCGCGCAGCATATCGGAAGCGACACCCGCAGGCAGCCGAAAGCCGAACAGCCCATGGAGCTCGATCCGCAGGTCCGCGTCGTGCTTCCGGTCGGGGGCGTGGTTGCGTTCTCCGGCGCCCACATGCACTCGACAGTGCCGAACCGTTCCGGCGTAACGCGATTCAGCGTCGATTTCCGTACGGTGCATATCGCAGACGTGAAAGCGCAGCGCGGTGCTCCGAACGTGGATTCCGAATGTACGGGCACCACCATGGGAGACTACCTTCGCTTGGCCGACCTAGCGCGAATTCCGGAAGAGCTCATTCGGCAATACGATGCGCCGAAACGGGCCATGGCGTGACCGCCTTCCCCGTCGTCCGATTTTGCGCACACCTCCATCATTCAGGAGCCTGCCTTGAGCCGAACGTTGAAAGTGTTTGAGGACTACGAAACCTCCAACCCACCACCCATCGACGAGCAAAAACGCTTTTGGGATGGTTGGAACGCTTCGACCAGGTTCGAAGGTGAACTGGATGCCTTCATGTCCCGACAGCGCGAAATGGCGCTCCTTGTCGCCGGCGAGGCCGGCTTCAAGGACGCGCGCATTCTCGATGCCGGGTGCGGAACAGGGTGGCTGGGCAACGAGCTCCTTCCCTTCGGGCGGGTATGGGGGACAGATCTCTCGCCGGCTGCGATTGCCGAGGGGAAGCGTCGCCACCCCGGCGTGGAGTTAATCTGTGGGGACTTTCTGGAAGTCGACTTGAAAGGCCCGCTCGACCTTGTCGTCATGTCGGACTCGCTGACCCACATGCACGATCAACCCGGTGCTGTACGCCGGGTGGCGCATCTGCTCAGAGCGGACGGAACGTATCTGTTGATGACGCCCAACCGGGACGTCTGGCGTCGCCGATCGAAGCTCAAGCCCAAGGGCCCGGGGCAGATTATGGCATGGCCCTCTCTCGCCGCCTACCGGGCATTGCTGCGCGACTGGTTCGCCATCGAGAGCGTCAGTACGATCATGCCCGGAGGCGACCGCGGCATGCTGTGGTGGGTGGAGAACCGTCGTGTGCGGGGCGCAATGGGACGGTTGGTTGGCCCGGAGCGCTGGCGGAACATCCTTGAGAATGCCGGATACGGTCGGGAGCTCGTCATCGTCGCCCGCCGGAACAACGCGCCTGCCTGATCCGCGGATCGCAGTCTTTCAGCCTCTCGGACCCGATCCAGCCGAAACAACCGACAGGAGGCTCAGGCCGTGCGGGCGTCTCCTTCCTCGCTTTCCGAGTGTCCCACCCTTGCGCGCTCCAGCCATATTTCGCGCCACATCGGATAAATGCTTCGCGGGCAGAACAATCTCCGGTCACTGTACCTCGCCTGACAATAGACGCCCTCGAGAATTACCGAGGGTGTTTTCATTTCCAGCATCTTTCCGGATCTTTCGTTGATGATCCGGTCGACGCGGCTCTTCACGCGGTAGGAGCCCCCGCAGTACGGCACCTCCTCACAATCAAAATAGAGACCGCGATTCCGATTGGCTTCATCCAGCGTCGACAGGATCTCCCGGTAGCTCTTGATGCGTACCCATTCTCCCGGTTGCAGATTCAGGGCGCAGACGGGGGTCGGCTGGTCCTTGGGAGCGGTGCCGGCACGCCGTGGAAACGGGACACCCCCGCGCAAGGATTGAAACTTGTCGTAGAGCCAGCGCAAAGGCCTGCCGAGGAAAAGTCCGGATTGAGATAACCCGACATATCCCGAATAGAAGAAACTGGCGGCCATCCGACCGAGCCCGACATTTCCCGAGCGAAAGTCTTCCCAATACTGACGGATATCCCACCACGGAAGCAACGACGTGACGTACGGGAGGCGCGTAGCCTGGCAGATGTAGGTCGTATTGGCGATTTCCGGGTTCCCTTCCGCGCGGGTGCCGGCGAAGAGCTTGTGCGCCGTGGCCCCCGACGCTGATGTGCCCGGATTGCATTCGGAAGAGTGGGAGCTGGAGATGGATTGCGACGAACCCTCTTGGCGACTGGGTTTGATCCACGCTTTCTTCCAGTACAGCAAACAACCGGCCTGACAACCCCCGTGAGCCTCTCCGTCGCAGCGAAGCTCCTGCAAATGGACGGCGGCGGTCATCTTTCGTCCGCCGGTTCTGTTGACCGTATCGCACGTCTTGTGAGCGCGTTTCCAAACCTGAAACCGCTGGCCGCAATACCTGAGCATCTCCGGCATGAACGGCAGGCCATCCAGCTGTCCATTCTCGTCGAGGGTGCGCAGGATCTCGTCCTGGCTGCGTACTTCCACCCAGTCACCAGCGCGCAATTTCATCGGCTTGTTACGAATGAGGGCTATAGGCGAGCGTTCTCTCGCCGACGACAGCAACGCGACGGCGACCTGCGCTGCTATTGGTCATGGTCGGAGGGCCGGGGTGACAAAGCGAGCCGGACGAGCTCTCGATACGGCTTCCATTGACGGAGCACGACCAGCAGAACCAATGCGTAGACAAGACTTACGACGAAGCATCCGGCGATCGCGCGCACGCCCACAGGGATGCTGTCGGCCAGTTGGGATTGAACAAAAAGCCCCGCCAACCCCGCGAAAGCTCCGGCGATGAGCGGATTCTTCAGGGCCTTGGCTATATCCATGACTCTCACTGAGGTGCCGTGGACAGCATACATGCACAGTGGGATCGCCATCACGGCCGACATCGCCGAATAACCGATGGCGACCCCTTGGGGGCCGAACCCGAGGCCAAGCGCGAATCCGAGGATGATGATGGGCGACCACACAAATCCGGCTCGAAGTTGTCGATCCGCCCGCCCCGAAGAGATGAATAGCCACCCAAGAGGATTGAGCAGCGCGCCTATAAGGGCGGCCGGGGCGAGCCAGCGGAAGATGCCTACCGCCGCGACCCATTGCTGTCCCAGAACGAATCGAATGATCTCCTCGGCGAAGATCGTAGCCGCGACCACGATCGGCAGGACAATCGCCACCGTGATCGAAAAACCGCCGACAAAATAGCGCGCGTGACGCTTGGAATCCGACTGAATCCTGGACAAGGCCGCTACGGCCACGCCGCTTATCGGACTGTTGACCTGAGTAATGGGCAGCATCAGAAGACCGTAGGCCTTTTGATAGAGTCCGAGGCTGTGGGGCCCCCAGAACCAACCGATGAGTACGTTGTCGACGTTTCGCCACAGGTAATTCATCAGATTCACGCCGGTGAGCAAGCCCCCGAAGCGCAGCATGCCGGCAGCGCCAATGTGGCGGCGCGGAAGTCCCGGCCGCCAGGGTTCGACTATCCAGGCTGCAACTGTGGTCGTCAGCGTGGATGCCATCCGCATTCCGACCAGCGCCCAATAGCCGAGACC
>JBDTLY010000159.1:0-7159 GCA_039934535.1 Casimicrobiaceae bacterium
GATTCGCGACGGCGCGAAGCTGGTCGAGACCGCGCAGGACGTGCTCGACGAATTGCGCCTGCCGAATGTGGGGACCGCGGTTGGGGCCAAGCCGCCCGCCGCGTCCGACGACGATTTCACCGACGACGAGCGCGCCGTGTTCGAAGCACTCGGGCATGCGCCCGTCGCGATCGACGCACTCGCGCAACGCAGCGGGCGCCCGCCCGAGGTCGTTGCCGCGGCGCTGCTCGCGCTCGAGCTCGCAGGCCGCGCCGCGCCCGTGCCGGGCGGACTCTGGCAGCGGCTGTCCTGACGCCCGATCCCTCGCGTGCGCGCGCGAGCGCGCGGGCGCATGCGCGCGCGCGTTGGCCGGCCTCGGCCGAACGTTTATTTGCTCTCGCCGCGCCGACTTATGTACTATCTGCCGCTCTTCGCACGGCCCATTGGGCCAGAGATTCAAGTCCTCCATGTCCAAATCCCTGATCATCGCCGAGAAGCCCTCCGTCGCCGCCGACATCGCGCGGGCGCTCGGCGGCTTCACGCGACACGGGGATTTCTTCGAGAGCGACCGCCACGTGCTCTCGTCGGCCGTCGGCCACCTTCTCGAGATCGGGATGCCCGAGGAAGAGGAGGTGAAGCGCGGCAAATGGACGTTTGCCCACCTGCCGGCGATTCCCTCGGTGTTCGCGCTGAAGCCGATCGAGAAGAACGAAAGCCGATTGAAGACGCTGCTGAAGCTCATCAAGCGCAAGGACGTCACCGCGCTCGTCAATGCCTGCGACGCGGGCCGCGAGGGCGAGCTCATCTTCCGCAACATCGTCCAGTTCGCGAAATCGGGCAAGCCGGTGCAGCGGCTATGGCTGCAGTCGATGACCCCCGCAGCGATTCGCGACGGCTTCGGCGCGCTGCGCACCGATGCCACGATGCGTCCGCTGGCGGACGCCGCGGTTTGCCGCTCCGAATCGGACTGGCTCGTCGGCATCAACGGCACGCGCGCGATGACCGCGTTCAACTCGAAATCCGGCGGTTTTCACCTGACCACCGTCGGCCGGGTGCAGACGCCCACGCTCGCGATCCTCGTTGAGCGCGAGGAGAAGATCCGCGCCTTCGTGTCGCGCAATTACTGGGAGGTCCAGGGCACGTTCCGCGCAAGCGGCGGCGAGTACGCCGGCCGCTGGTTCGACGAAAAATGGAAGAAGAAGGACGACGACCCCGACGCGCGCGCCGAGCGTCTCTGGGACGAGGCGCGCGCGCATGACCTGGTCGCGAAATGCGCGGGGCAGCCGGGCGAGGTCACGGAAGAATCGAAGCCCACGACCCAGGGCGCGCCGCTCCTCTACGACCTCACGAGCCTGCAGCGCGAGGCGAACGGCCGCTTCGGGCTCTCGGCGCGCACCACGCTGTCGCTCGCCCAGTCGCTCTACGAAAAGCACAAGGCGCTCACCTATCCCCGCACCGATTCGCGCGCGCTGCCGGAGGATTACATCGCGACCGTGAAGGCGACGATGGACGCGCTCGCCGAGACGAACGCGTACGGCGGCTTCGCGCGGCAGGTCGTCAAGCAGAAGTGGGTGAAGCCCAACAAGCGGATCTTCGACAACGCGAAGATCTCCGACCACTTCGCCATCATTCCCACGCTCGTGGCGCCGAAGCACCTGAACGAGCTCGAGGCGAAGCTCTACGATTTCGTCGTCAAGCGCTTCCTCGCGGCGTTCTATCCGCCAGCCGAGTTCACGGTGACGACCCGCATCACGCGCGTCGCCGGCGAGCCGTTCAAGTCCGAAGGCAAGGTGCTCGTGAACCCGGGCTGGCTCGCGGTCTACGGCAAGGAAGCGCAAGGCGAGGAAGGCAACCTCGCGCCGGTCGCCCCGGGCGAGAAGGTCAAGACCGAAAGGGTCGAGGCCGTGCCCGCGGTGACGCGTCCGCCGCCGCGCCTGAACGAGGCCACGCTGCTCTCCGCGATGGAGGGCGCGGGCAAGCTGATCGACGACGAGGAGCTGCGCGAGGCGATGCGCGAGAAAGGGCTTGGCACGCCCGCCACGCGCGCGCAGATCATCGAAGGGCTGATCGCCGAAAAATACATCCTGCGCGAGGGGAAGGAGCTGGTCCCCACCGCGAAGGCGTTCCAGCTGATGACGCTGCTGCGCGGCCTCGACGTGAAGGAGCTCTTCTCGCCGGAGCTCACGGCGGAATGGGAGCACAAGCTCGCGCAGATGGAGCACGGCGACCTCGCGCGCGCGACGTTCATGCGCGAGATCGTCCAGATGACGAAGCACATCGTCGGCCAGGCGAAGGCGCACGAGAACGACACCATCGACGTCGATTTCGGCACGCTCGCCACGCGCTGCCCGAAGTGCGGCGGGGAAGTGCACGAGAAGTACAAGAAGTTCCAGTGCCAGTCATGCGATTTCGGGTTCTGGAAGATCATGGCCGGCCGCCAGCTGGAACTGGCCGAAGCCGATGCGCTGCTGCGCGATCACATGGTCGGACCGCTCGAAGGCTTCCGCAGCAAGCTCGGCCGCCCGTTTGCCGCGGCGCTCAAGCTCACCGACGCCAATGAAGTCACGTTCGATTTCGGCGACGCTGATGACGACGCTCCGGCGCCCGACTTCACGGGTCAGGCGCCGCTCGGGCCTTGTCCCAAGTGCGGCGCGAACGTGTTCGAGACGCCGCAGGCCTACGTGTGCGAGAAGGCCGTGGGGCCGGACAAGACCTGCGATTTCCGCTCGGGGCGCGTGATCCTGCAGCGGCCGGTCGAGACCGCGCAGATGCAAAAGCTGCTTGCCACCGGCAAGACCGATCTCCTGCAATTCGTGTCCGCGCGCACGCGGCGCCCATTCTCGGCGTTTCTCGTGCGGCAGCCGGACGGCAAGATCGGCTTCGAATTCGAGCCGCGGGATCCGTCGAAGGCGGGCGGCCGGCGCGGCGCGCGTGGCGCGCCCGCGGCGCTGCGCGTGCTCGGCCCCCATCCGAAGGACGGCAAGCCGGTGGAGATCTTCGCGGGCCGCTACGGCCCGTACGTCAAGCACGGCGAGGTGAACGCGACGGTGCGCGATCGCGAGCGCGTCGATGCGCTCACGCTGGAGGAAGCGCTTGCGCTGCTCGCCGAGAAGGCGGGAACGGACGCTCCCGCGAAGAAGAAGCCCACGGCGCGCAAGGCTGCGACGCCGAAGGCCGCGGCGCCGACGGCCGCTTATGTTCCGGTGGTTAAGACCGGGCGCTCGAAGCTCGCGCCGCCCAAGTCGAAGGCCGCGCCAAAGGCAAGGCCTGCCGCGCCGAAGAGCAAGTCGAAGACCGCGAAGAAGCGCTAGTCAGCCGCCGTCGCGCGGCGTTGCCGCGGTACCGAACCGGATTCCTTGCGCGAGCGGTAGCTCACGGCTCGCGTTGATCGTGTTCGTCTGGCGCCGCATGTACGCCTTCCACGCGTCGCTGCCCGCCTCGCGTCCACCGCCGGTTTCCTTCTCGCCGCCGAACGCGCCACCGATCTCCGCGCCCGACGTGCCGAGATTCACGTTGGCAATGCCGCAGTCGCTGCCGGTGCCGGCGACGAACGCCTCGGCCGCGCGCATGTCCTGCGTGAACATCGCCGATGAAAGGCCCTGCGGAACATCGTTGTTGAGCGCGATGCCTTCAGCCAGCGTGTCGAACCCGATGACGTAGAGGATCGGCGCGAACGTCTCGCGCTGGACCACCGGCCATTCGTTCCGCGCATTGGCCACGATCGTCGGCTCGACCCAGAATCCCGGCCCAGCGCGAACCTTTCCGCCGCAGACGATTTCACCGCCCGCCGCGACGGCCTCGGCCACCGCGTTGCGGAAATTCTCCACCGCCGCGGCGTCGATCAGCGGGCCCATCAAGATGCCGGATTTCAGCGGGTCGCCGATCTTCACCTGCGCATAGGCCGCCTCGAGGCGCTGCACGACTTCGGCCACACGGCTCGTGTGGACGATGAGCCGCCGCGTCGAGGTGCAGCGCTGCCCCGCGGTGCCGACGGCGCCGAAGAGCACCGACGGCACGACGAGGTCGAGGTCGGCGTCCTGTGCCACGACCACCGCGTTGTTACCCGCGCACTCGAGCAGGGCCTTGCCGAAGCGGCCGGCGACCGTCGTCGCAATTTCGCGCCCGACCGCCGACGAGCCGGTGAAGGACACGAGTGCCACGCGCGGGTCCGCGACGAGCGCATGCGTTTCCGCGTTCCCGCAAATGGCCAGCAGGAAGATCGGCGGCAATTCGAGCTCCGTCATCACGCGGTTCGCGAGATGCTGCACGGCAATCGCCGTCAACGGTGTCTTCGGCGAGGGTTTCCACACGGTCGAGTTGCCGCACACCGCCGCGAGCATCGCGTTCCAGGCCCATACCGCGACGGGAAAATTGAACGCGGAGATCACGCCGACGACGCCAAGCGGATGCCACTGTTCCATCATCCGGTGCTGTGGCCGCTCGGACGCGATCGTGCGTCCGTAAAGCATCCGCGACTGGCCGACCGCGAAGTCGGCGATGTCGATCATCTCCTGCACTTCGCCGTCGCCCTCGGCCTTGATCTTGCCGTTCTCGAGCGCGACCAGCTTGCCGAGCGCGTCCTTGTGCTCGCGGAGCTCGTTGCCGAAGCGCCGCACGGCCTCGCCACGCTTCGGCGCGGGCACCTCGCGCCATACGTGCGCGGCCGCCACCGCCGCTGCGATCACCGCCTCCACGTCCGTCGCATCGGCGAGACGCACACGCGCGATCGCGCGCCCGGTTGCGGGATTGTCGGAGGCGATTTCCTGCCCGCCGCCGCGCCACAGCTTCGGGCCGAGGCACGCGCCCAGGTTGTCGGCCGCGATTCCGAGCTGCGCGAGCAGCGCCTTCGGATCGCCCTTCGATGCGGTGGTCATCGGCGAAAATTCCTGTCGGTCATCGCGGCGGCGTCATTCATGCGGGCTACTGGCAGGTTGTCCCGGTCGCCGAGAAGAGCTGGCGCGTGATGCTCTTGGTTTGCGAGACCGGCCCCGGGAACGGGCCTACTGTGACCGAGTACGCAAACGTCGCATTGTTGCCATCGGCAAAGGTCAGCGTCATTGTGCCAAGCGGCGGATTCGGCGCGTACTGAGCCTTGCTGTACGCATCGAAGCGCGGGCCCGACGGCCGGTAGAAGGTGCCCTGATAGACGCCCGGCGCGATCTTCGGCGCCGTGGCGACGAGCCACAGCGGCGTACGGTCGGAGTCGTAGGTGAACCAGCTCGCGAAGATGATGTCGCCCTGGTGCGCGAGGTTGAGGCCCCATCCCTGTTCGGTCCCCGGATTCGCGCTGGTGCCCGCCCACCAGATGTCCTGGTAGTTGGTCGCCGCCGCGAGGGACTGCCCGCCGGCCGTGCAGGTCGCGAAGGGCGCCGCGCCGAGCGGCTGGCGCGTGATCGCCTTGGTCTGCGAGACCATGCCGGTCGGCAGGCTCACGTCGTAATGGAAAGAGGCGTTGTTGACATCGGTGAAGTTGAGCGTCGCGCCGCCCAGCACCGCGGTCGCCGTCGCGGGCTTGACGAAGGGAACGGTATAGAACGGCGGCCCCGTCGTCGCGAAGAGAGTGCCGGTGAACACGCCGGGCGAGGGATTATTGTCGGTGATGAGCGTCATCCACCAGCCTTTGCCGGCGGTGTCGTACGTGAACCAGGTGCCGAAAATGATGTTGCCCTGGTGCGCGAAGTTGATGCCCCAGCCATCTTCGGGGGGGCCTGCCCACCACATCCCCTGGTAGTTGGCGACGGCCCCGCCGCTCTGCGCAGCAGTCACTGCCGCACGCGCATTGACGATCCCCGCGCCGCAGCGCGCGGCGTCGCAGTCCGAGCCTGGGGGGAAGGGCGACGCCGTCGCCGTCAGCAACGAGCGCAACTGGGCGGCGGTCAGGTTCGGCGCGAGTCCCAGCACCAGCGACGCCACCGCGGAGACGATGGGAGCCGAGAAGCTCGTTCCGGCCCCGATTGCCCAAGCATCGACGTCGGGCGCGGTCTTGCCGTGGTTGTACAGAATCGCGATGCTGTCGTTCTGGAGGTCATTGGAGGATCCGCCGGGCGCCGACAGCGCGACGCCCGCGCCGAAGTTGCTGTAACCGGCGATGAAGCCCGAGTTCAGCGTGGCCGCCACCGCAATCGCCTCGCTGCAGTTCGCCGGCAGCGACCCGGAAACGTCGGTGGATTCGTTCCCTGCGGCGACGACGATCGCGCGCGTGACACCGTGCGCCAGCGCCGCGCCGAAGACGGCGTGATAGCCGGCGTCGCAAGGGCCGGCGCCGCCAACGCTCAGGTTGATGATCTGTGCGGGATTCGGGTTGGCCGGCACGCCCGGCACGGACAGTCCTGCCGCCCAGACGACGCCGTCCATGATGTCGGAATCGTCGCCGCCGCATTTGCCGAGCGCGCGCACCGGCAGGATCTTTGCCGCCCAGTCGATCCCCGCCAGCCATTGGCCGTTGTTCGAATTCGCCGCGATGACGCCGGTAACGCTGGTGCCGTGCCACGAGCTGTCCTCGATGTCGCAGTCCTTGAAAAAGGAATTCGTCTTGTCGGTGGCGTTGATCCAGTCGCCGGGGTCCGTGGGATCGGCGTCGCGACCGTCGCCGTCGTTCGCGATTCTCGAATCGGAAACGAAGTCGTAGCCGGGCAACACCCTGCCCGCGAGGTCGGCGTGCGGCCGGTATCCGGTATCGACCACCGCGACCACGACGTTGGGCGATCCCGTGGTCACATCCCATGCGCCGAAGGCGTTGATGCCGCCCGTCACGGTGCCGAGATACGGCTGCGAGCTCAGGAACGTGTCGTTGGTCGTGCGCAGCTTGTGGCGGCGAACGTCGGGCTGCACGAACTCGACATCCGGGTTCTGCGCGATGCGCGCGGCGAGCGCCCGCGCCGCCTCGAGGGTCAGCGGCCGCTGGAGCGCCATGACGTGCGCGCCGATCGCCATCGGACGCTGGTACGTGATCGCGACCCCAGCGCTCGCGGCGTCGGCCGCGACACGGTCGAGCCGCGCGGTCGTCATCGCCTGCGTCTGCAAGGTTCCGGCATCGCGCAGCTTCACGATCAGCCGCGGAGTCATCTCCGGCGCTGAGGACTGCGCGCCGGCGGCGAGCGCGACCATCGCCACGGCGAGTCCCAGCGCGAGGCACAGTCGGATTTTCCCGCTCACGAACAGGGGCATATGCATTCGATCT
>JBDTLY010000160.1:0-7130 GCA_039934535.1 Casimicrobiaceae bacterium
GGCGGGCTGGGTCCATCGCCGCCGCGACCATGGCGGCGTCATTTTCATCGACCTGCGCGACCGCGAAGGCCTCGTGCAGGTAGTCTGCGACCCGGACCGCGCGGCGACTTTCACCACCGCCGAGACGCTGCGCAACGAATTCTGCGTGCGCGTGACCGGCCTCGTCCGGCCGCGGCCCGAAGGCACCGTCAACACGGGCCTCGTGTCCGGCGAGATCGAGGTGCTGGCGCACGACATCGAGATCCTGAACGCCTCGCCGACGCCGCCGTTCCAGCTCGACGACGAGAACCTGTCGGAGACGGTCCGGCTCACGCACCGGGTGATCGACCTGCGCCGGCCGTTCATGCAGAAGAACCTGATGCTGAGACACCGGGCGGCGATGTCGGCGCGCAAGTACCTCGACGCGCAGGGCTTCGTCGACATCGAGACGCCGGTCCTCTACAAATCCACGCCGGAAGGCGCGCGCGAGTTCCTCGTGCCGTCGCGGATCCATCACGGCCAGTTCTACGCGCTGCCACAGTCGCCGCAGCTCTTCAAGCAGATGCTGATGGTCGCCGGTTTCGACCGCTACTACCAGATCACGAAGTGCTTCCGCGACGAGGACCTGCGGGCCGACCGCCAGCCGGAATTCACGCAGATCGACATCGAAACGTCGTTCATGGACGAGCTCGAGATCCGCGTCGTCATGGAAGAGCTTGTCCGCACGATGTTCCGCGAGGCGATCGACGTCGCGCTGCCCGGCGCGTTCCCGGTCATGACGTATACGGACGCGATGCGCGACTACGGCTCCGACAAGCCCGACATGCGCGTGCCGCTCAAGCTAACGGAGCTCACCGACGTGATGAAGAGCGTCGACTTCAAGGTGTTCCGCGCGGCCGCCGACCTTCCGAACGGCCGCGTCGCCGCACTGAATGTGCCCGGTGGCGGGACGCTGACGCGCAAGGAGATCGACGACTACACGACGTTCGTGAAGATCTACGGCGCTGGCGGCCTCGCCTACATCAAGGTCAACGACGCCGCGAAGCCGGACGACACCGGGCTGCAGTCGCCGATCGTCAAGTTCCTGTCCGCCGACGCGCTGAAGGCGATCCTCGCCCGCACCGGCGCTGTGAGCGGCGACCTGATCTTCTTCGGCGCCGACCGCGAAAAGGTCGTCAACGACGCCCTTGGAGCCCTGCGCGCCAAGGTCGGCCACGACCGCGGCCTGGCCGAGAAAGGCTGGAAGCCGCTGTGGGTTGTCGACTTCCCCATGTTCGAATTCAACGAGGAAACGAAGTCGTGGGCGGCCCGGCACCATCCGTTCACCGCGCCGAAGGACGGCCACGACGCGATGTTCGAAAGCGACCCCGGCAAGGTGCTGGCCAAGGCCTACGACGTCGTGCTGAACGGCTGGGAAATCGGCGGCGGCTCGGTGCGGATCCACCAGCAGGACGTGCAGGCGAAGGTATTCGCGTCGCTCAAGATCAGCCCGGAGGACCAGCGGAAGAAGTTCGGCTTCCTGCTCGACGCACTGTCGTATGGTGCGCCGCCGCACGGCGGCATCGCGTTCGGCTTCGATCGCATGGTGGCGATGATGGCAGGCGTGGACCAGATCCGCGACGTGATCGCGTTCCCCAAGACGCAGCGCGGGCAGGACCTGCTGATCGACACGCCGACCCCGGTGACCGAGCAGCAGCTGCGCGACCTGCACATCAAGGTGCGGCCGAGCGATGCCGTCAAAACCACCTGAGTTGCAGTAGACTCTCGCCGCATCATGGTCAGGATCGCCTCTATCCGCGGCCGCGTCATCGCCGCCGCCGCCGCGCTGGCGGTGGGGGTGCTCGTCGTTCCCGCGGCCGTTGCGCGGACCTCACCGGGGCTGCTGCCCGAGATCGCCCTTGCCGACCTGCCGCCGGAGGCGCGCGCGGTCAACGCACGGATCCGCACGGGCGGCCCGTTCCGCTACGACCGCGACGGTGTCGTGTTCGGCAACTACGAGAAGATTCTCCCGGCGAATCCGCGCGGCCACTATCACGAGTACACGGTCCCGACGCCCGGCGTGAAAAACCGCGGCGCACGCCGTATCATTTGCGGGGGGCCGCCCAAGCGGCCCGATACGTGCTGGTACACGTCCGACCACTATCGCTCGTTCCGGGAAATACGCGAATGAAGGTACCCGACCTGCACGACCTCGAGCTTTCGGGCGTCCACGCGTGGACCGGCGACACCCATCCGCTGGGCACGGCGGCGGCGGCGGCCAAGCTCAGATATTTCTCCGCGGACCTGAAGGGGGTGGACAACAAGGTGGCGCTGCTCGCCGTCGTCGCGAAGGGTCTCAAGCTGCCCGAGCATTTCGGCAACAACTGGGACGCCCTCGCCGATTCGCTCGAGGACGGCGAATGGGTCGGCAAGAACGGCTGCGTCATCGCGCTCGCGCACGCCGGCGCATACCGCAAGGCGCACGGCGTCGACTGGACCACGTTCGAGGACATTCTCGCGGAAGCGTCGGACTACTGGCGCGAGCGGCACAAGCCGTTCTGGACGTTCGTCAGCTGACCGGGACGGTGACGCACAAAATCCCGGTTTCCGCGCTGGTCGTCGTCCATTCGCGCGACCTCCTGGTGTTGCTGATCGAGCGCGCGGATGCCCCGGGATACTGGCAGTCGGTGACGGGCAGCCAGGAGTCCGGCGAGAGGCTCGCCGAGACCGCGGCGCGCGAGCTCCGCGAGGAAACGGGCATCGACGCCGCGCGCTACGGCGGCGTGGTCGACTGGAACGTGGCCAACGTCTACGAAATTTTTCCGCGCTGGCGCCACCGGTATGCGCCGGGGGTGACGCAGAACACCGAGCACGCATTCGGGCTCGAAGTTCCGGCGCCGGTTCCGGTGACGCTCGACCCGCGCGAGCATGTGCGGCACGCATGGCTGCCGCGGGAAGAAGCCGCGGCGAAATGCTTCTCGTGGTCGAACCGCGACGCGATCCTGATGCTTCCGCGGCGCACGCCACGCCCATCCACCGCTTGAGGATTTCCCCCGCGTCCGCGCGGTTGCATGGCGTTGTATACCGGCATATATTACGCGCTGCCGATCGACGGTGTTGAGGCATGCAGCATGATCCGGTGTCGCCGTTTGCTTTGCTCGATGCTTGTCGCGACGCTGGCGGTCGCGTTGTCGGCCGCGGCCAGCGCGGCGAATGTCACCGTTTTCGCCGCCGCCAGCCTCAAGGAGGCGATGGACGAGCAGGCGCGGCGGTTCGAGGCGCGCACCGGCGACAAGGTCGTCGTGGCCTATGCCGCCAGCAATGCTCTGGCCCGCCAGATCGAAGCGCGGGCGCCAGCCGACGTGTTCATCTCGGCCGACCTCGACTGGATGGACTTTCTCGACCAGCGCAAGCTGCTGGCGCCGAACACGCGCGTGACGCTGTTGCGCAACACGCTGGTGCTGATTGCGCCCGCGAGGAGCGGTGTCAGCCTGAAGATCGCTCCCGGGTTCGCGCTGGCGACGGCGCTCGGCGGTGAACGCCTCGCCATGGCCAATCCCGACAGCGTCCCCGCGGGCAAATACGGCAGGCGCGCGCTGGAGTCCCTCGGCGTGTGGATCGGCGTCGAGACGAAGGTCGCCCGCACGGAGAACGTGCGCGCCGCGCTCGCCCTCGTTACGCGGGGCGAAACGCCGCTGGGCATCGTCTACGTCACCGATGCTATCGCCGAGAAGGGCGTTCGCATCGTCGACACCTTTCCCGCGGCTTCGCATCCGCCGATCCTCTACCCCGCCGCCGTGGTCGCGGCGAGCGCGTCGCCGGGTGCGCGGCCGCTGCTGGATTACTTGCGTTCGCCTTCCGCCGCGCCGATCTGGGAAAAGTACGGCTTCGGCGTGGTCAAATAGCCTATGGCCGGACTGAGTCCCGAGGAGGTCGGCATCGTCCTTCTCAGCCTGCGGGTCGCCGTCGTCAGCGTCCTTTGCAGCCTGCCACTCGCCATTCTCGTCGCGTATGTGCTGGCACGAACGCGCTTCCCGGGAAAGGTCCTCGTCGACGCGGTCGTGCACCTTCCGCTGGTGCTGCCGCCGGTGGTCGTCGGCTTCGCGCTCCTCGTGCTGTTCGGCAAGCGCGGGCCGATCGGGAGCCTGCTCAACGACTGGTTCGGCGTCGTATTTGCGTTCCGGTGGACAGGCGCCGCGCTTGCCTCGGCGATAATGGGATTTCCGCTCATGGTGCGGGCGATTCGCCTGTCGATCGAGGCCATCGACCGGCGCCTCGAAACCGCGGCGACGACGCTCGGAGGCTCCCGCGCCTGGGTCTTCGCGTCGATCACCCTGCCGCTGGCCCTGCCCGGAATCATCACGGGCGTCATGTTGTCGTTCGCCCGCGGCCTCGGCGAATTCGGCGCGACCATCACCTTCGTCTCGAACATTCCGGGCGAGACGGAGACGTTGCCGCTGGCGATCTATTCGCTGACCCAGGTGCCGGGCGGCGACGCGCAGGCATTGCGCCTCAGCATCGTCGCCGTGGTGCTGTCGGTACTCGCGCTGGTCGCGTCCGAATGGCTGACCGGCCGCGCCACGAAAGCCAAGTCCGATGATCGACGTTGACCTCGAACAGGAGGTCGGAAGCTTCCTGCTGCGCGCGCGGTTCACGGCCGACGCACCGGTGGTGGGGCTGTTCGGCCGCTCGGGCGCCGGCAAGAGCACGCTGGTCAACGCGATCGCCGGCGTGACCACGCCACGCCGCGGGCACGTCCGCGTCGACGATGTCGTGCTGTACGACAGCGAGCGGCGAATCGACCTGTCTCCGCAGCAGCGCCGCATCGGCTACGTGTTCCAGGACGCGCTGCTGTTCCCGCACCTGTCGGTCGAAGCGAATCTTCTTTACGGCCATCACTTGCGCGCGCCGGCAGTCCGCTTCATCGAGCCGCGCCATGTCATCGACGTCCTGGGCCTCGCGCGGCTGCTGGAGCGCAAGCCCGGCGCGCTTTCCGGCGGCGAAAAACAAAGGGTCGCCATCGCGCGCGCGCTGCTCGCCCAGCCGCGCATCCTGCTGCTCGATGAACCCCTCGCCTCGCTCGACGTCCCGCGCCGCATGGAAATCCTCGACTACATCGAGCGCCTGCGCGACGAATTCCACATTCCCATCGTCTACGTCAGCCATTCCGTCGCCGAAATCACGCGGCTCGCCGACACGCTCGTGGTGCTGTCCGCCGGCGAGTGCGTGGGCGTGGGCGACGTCGACGACGTCATGGGCCGGCTCGACCTCAAGCCCTACACCGGGCGCTTCGAAGCCGGTGCCGTCATCGAATCCACGGTCGTCGCCCACGACCTCGGCTTCGACCTGACGACGCTGGCATTCGACGGCGGGGAGCTCACGGTCCCCGGCATCAACGCGATCATCGGAGAACGGGTTCGCGCGCGCATCCGTGCGCGGGACGTTTCGATCGCCATTCAGAAACCGTCCGGACTCTCCATCGTCAACGTCCTGTCCGGCCGCGTGACCGCCATCCGCGAAGAGTCCGGGCCCGTCGTCGACGTCCAGATTGCCGTGGGCGCGACCGTGCTGACCGCGCGAATCACGCGGCGCTCGCTTGTCCAGCTCGGCATCCATGTGGAGCAGGATCTCTACGCGCTGGTCAAGGCGGTGTCGTTCGATCACCGCAGCACCGGTTACGCCTGACCGGACCCGACGCCACGACCGATGCGGCCCGACATCAAAATTCATCTGCACGGTGCGCCGAGGGGCGCGGCGCTCGCCATCGGGCCCGGCAAGATCGCGCTGCTCGAAGCCATCGCCCGGACTGGCTCCATTTCGTCGGCAGCGCGAACGCTCGGGATGTCCTATCGCCGTGCCTGGGTTCTGGTCGACGAAACGAACCGCTGCCTCCTTCGCCCTGCGGTCCGGGCGTCCTCCGGCGGGCCGCGCGGCGGGGGCACCGCGCTCACGGCAATCGGGAACGAGCTCGTGCGCCGCTATCGAACCCTGGAACGTCGGACCGAAGCGGCGGCAGTACGGGAACTCGCGCCGTTGCTGCGCTCGGTTCCAGCACGTTCCGCCACGGCAACGTGACGCGCAGCGTTTCGATGACTACGTCGGCCCGACCATCTTCTCCGGCCGTACCCACGCGTCGAAGTCGGCGGCGCTGACGTGGCCCAGCGCGAGCGCCGCCTCGCGCAGCGTCGTCCCTTCGTGATGCGCCTTTTTCGCGATGGCCGCGGCCTTGTCGTAGCCGATCTGCGGAGCCAGCGCCGTCACCAGCATCAGCGAGCGCGCGAGGAGCTCGCCAATGCGTTCCCGGTTCGCCTCGATGCCGCGCACGGCGTGGGCTTCGAAACTCGCCATGCCGTCGGCGAGGAGGCGCAGGCTCATGAGCACGTTGTGGATGATCAGCGGGCGGTAGACGTTGA
This sequence comes from Casimicrobiaceae bacterium, assembly GCA_039934535.1. Taxonomy (GTDB): domain Bacteria; phylum Pseudomonadota; class Gammaproteobacteria; order Burkholderiales; family Casimicrobiaceae; genus CAIWHR01. Next base: position 6,372 of record JBDTLY010000160.1, read on the forward strand.
GCTCGAAATTGCCCGAGGCGCCGCCGATGTTGACCGCGACGTCGTTGCCCATCACCTGTGCGGAAAGCATCGTCACCGCTTCGCACTGCGTCGGGTTTACCTTGCCCGGCATGATCGAGCTGCCCGGCTCGTTCTCCGGAAGCATGAGCTCGCCCAAGCCGGAGCGCGGGCCGCTCGCAAGCCAGCGGATGTCGTTGGCGATCTTGAACAGGGACGCCGCAAGCGATTTGAGCGCGCCATGCAGGTTGACGAGCGCGTCGGCGGCACCCATCGCTTCGAACTTGTTCGGCGCGGTGACGAACGGCAAGCCCGTCGCCGCGGCGATCTCGGCCGCGACGCGAACGCCGAATTCCGGGTGCGCGTTGAGCCCCGTCCCGACGGCGGTGCCGCCCTGCGCGAGTTCGCAGACATGCGGAAGCGCCGCCTCGATGTGCCGCTGAGCGTGCGCGAGCTGCGCGGCATAGCCCGAGAATTCCTGGCCCAGCGTCAGCGGCGTGGCGTCCTGCAGGTGCGTGCGGCCGATCTTGACGATGCCTTTGAAGTCGTCGCACTTTTGCGCAAGAGTGCCCTTGAGCGCTTGCAGCGAAGGCAACAACCGGTTGTGGATGCCGTCCACAGCGGCGATGTGCATGGCGGTGGGAAAGACGTCGTTGGACGACTGGCTCATGTTCACGTCGTCATTGGGATGGACCTTGCGGCCCTCGCCCCGAACGCCACCCAGCAACTCACTGGCGCGGTTGGCCAGCACCTCATTGACAT
>JBDTLY010000161.1:0-7121 GCA_039934535.1 Casimicrobiaceae bacterium
CAAGGCGCAGATCGCGCAAATGCGCAAGATGGGCGGTGTCGCCGGCATGATGGACAAGCTGCCCACGGAGCTCGCGCGCGCCGCGCAGAACACGAACGTCAGCGAAAAGAAGATCGCGCGCATCGAAGGCATCATCAATTCGATGACCCGCGCCGAGCGCGTCAAGCCGGAAATCCTGAAGGCGTCGCGCAAGCGCCGGATCGCGGCCGGCGCCGGCGTGTCGGTGCAGGAGGTGAACCAGCTCCTCGCGCAGTTCGAGCAGACGCAGAAGATGATGAAGATGGTCGCGAAGGGCGGGATGCAGAAGATGCTGCGGGGGATGAAGGGGATGCTGCCCGGCCTGCGCTAACGGTCAGGCTTTCGGCGGAATCGGGAAATTGGAAAGTTTTTAAAATCAATAAGTTGCGATATTTCGCCCCAAGACACGGCGTTCGGAGCGCGAACACTCCGTGCGCGGGCTGCCATCTTGCCGCCGATGCCATTTTCCTCGTATAATTAAAGACTTTTCTCCGATAACGGACGCATCGACCATGGTTGTAATCCGACTTGCCCGCGGCGGCGCCAAAAAGCGCCCCTTCTTCAACATCGTCGTTGCCGACTCGCACAACCGCCGCGACGGCCGCTTCATCGAGCGCGTCGGCTTCTACAACCCGATCGCCGGCGAAGGCGAGGAGGGCTTGCGTATTTCGCAGGACCGCATCAGCTTCTGGCAGGAGCGCGGCGCCAAGCTGTCGGACACCGTGGCGGGGCTCGTGAAGAAGTCCGCGGCACCCGCGAAGCCCGCGGCCGCGCCCGCGCCCGCGCCCGCGGCGGCCTGACCGTCCCTGTCGGCCCCGTGCCCTCGGCGGCGCCCGCGCCGGACGGCATCGTGGTGATGGGCCGGGTCCTGGTTCCCCACGGCGTGCGGGGATGGGTCAAGGTCCAGCCGGTTTCGGAAGCGCCGGAAGCGCTGCTCGATTACGCGACATGGTGGATGCGTTCCGCGCGCGACTCGACGTGGCGCGAAGTGCGAAAGACGGCGGGCCGCATGCATTCGGGCGTCTTGCTGGTCGCACTTGCGGGGGTTGGGAGTCGCGAGGACGCGCTGGCCCTGAGGGGCGCCGAGGTCGGAGTCCCGCGCGCCGCGCTGCCGCGGCCGAAGAAGGACGAGATCTACTGGGTCGACCTCGAGGGCCTCGCGGTGGTCAACCGGGAAGGCGCGATGCTCGGCGAGGTTGCGGAAGTGCTGGCGCACGGCGCGCATCCGCTGTTGCGGGTGACGCGTCCGGCGGGTACGGGGAAAGAGCCAGGACTCGAGAGGCTGATACCGTATGTGCCGGCGATCGTCGACAAGGTCGACATGGAGGCACGCCGGATCGACGTCGACTGGGGCGAGGACTTTTAGGACAAATTCAAGGTGACGAATGAGGATCGATGTCGTCACGCTGTTTCCGGAACTGGTCGATCACGCATCGCGCTTCGGCGTCACGGGCCGCGCGCTGGAACGCGGCGTGTGGCAGCTTGCAACGTGGAATCCGCGCGATTTCACGACGGACAACCATCGGACCGTCGACGACCGTCCGTATGGCGGCGGGCCGGGAATGGTAATGTTGGCGGAGCCGCTCGCGCAGGCGGTCGCGGCGGCAAGGAAGGCGCAGCGGGACGCGGGATTCGGGGCGACGCGGACGATTCACCTGTCGCCGGCGGGCGCGCCGCTGACGCACCGGCGCGTCGCGGAACTCGCGGCGGCGGCCGACGCGACGGCGTACGTGCTGGTGGCGGGCAGATATGAAGGGATCGACGAGCGATTCGTCGCGCGCGAGGTCGACGAGGAGATCGCCATCGGCGAGTTCGTCGTCTCGGGCGGCGAGCTTCCCTCGCTGATGCTGATCGACGCGATCGTGCGGCAGCGTCCGGGCGTGCTGAACGACGCCGAGTCGGCGGCGCAGGATTCGTTTGCAACAGGGTTGCTCGATTGCCCGCATTACACGCGGCCCGAGCGCCTGGCAGGCCCGGGGGGCGAAGGAAGCGACGGCGTGCCCGAGGTCCTGCTGTCGGGGCACCACGAGGACATTCGCCGCTGGCGCCTGATGCAGTCGCTGGGCAGGACCAGCGAACGGCGGCCCGGATTGCTTGAGAACCGGGCGCTGACGAAGGAAGAAGTGAAGTTGCTTGCGGAGTATCGAAGCCGGTCACAGCAGCAGTAGGTTGACGCCGGCCGTCACAACAAAGCGCGCGCATCAGGGGTCGCCCTGCGCTGCCCGCCACATCGCAAAGAACGGAGAACACGCGTCATGAACGTCATCGAAATGCTGGAAAAGGAAGAAATCGCGCGGCTGGGGAAGACGATTCCCGAATTCGCGCCGGGGGACACCGTCATCGTCAACGTGAGCGTCGTCGAAGGCGAGCGCAAGCGCGTGCAGGCGTACGAGGGCGTGGTCATCGCGAAGCGCAACCGCGGCCTCAATTCGTCATTCGTGGTGCGCAAGATCTCGAGCGGCGAAGGCGTCGAGCGCACGTTCCAGACATACTCGCCGCTGCTCGCCTCGATCGAGGTGAAACGCAAGGGCGACGTCCGCCGCGCCAAGCTGTATTACCTGCGCGACCGGTCGGGCAAGTCGGCGCGCATCCGCGAAAAACTCGCGCACACGCACAAGGGCAAGGCAGGCGAGTAAGCGAGGCGGGCGAGCGAAAGCGAGCCAAGGCCCGAAGGGCGCGTCGCCGAGCGACCGAGAAGCGCCCGACGATCGGGCGCATCGCGAAAAATCAACAGTGCGGAGGGCGCGAGTAAGCCGTCCCGGCGTGCCGCGAAAAGGGCAACTTTCGGGTTGCCCTTGTCATTTGTCTGATTCCCCGGGCGATTTCAGTCAAATTTCCCCGATTCGGCCTGCTTCTTGCTTACGTCCCCTTGCCTAGGAACGGGATTTCCCCGAAGATTCCTGCATTAAGGCAACACCTTGGACGGCGCCTTCCGGCATGCCGTCACCGCGATGAGAGCGACGCTGTACGAAGCGCTGGGAATACCGCAGGCCGCCTCGGATGAGGAGGTCCGCGCTTCGCTGCGCCGACTGATCCGCAAATATTATGCGAAGACGCGCGACGGGCAGGGCAATGTCGAAGAGGCGTTGCGCTTCATCAATCATGCCAGCCGCATACTGAGCGACCACGACCGGCGCGTCCGCTACGACGAGGAGCTTTCGGTTTCGGACGGCACGACCGAGCAGCGGATCGCGCACGTCGTCAGCAACGCGATGGCGGAAGCCGGCGAGCAGACCGACGTGAAACCGCCCGAGCCCGAGCCCGAGCAGGACGAAATTCTGGAGACGGGCCTCGACAGCGAGGAGCCGCCGGTGGAGCGGATCTTCCATCACCCGGGGCTCACGGAGCGCGTCGCGTCCTTCGGCCGCTCGACCCTCGTCACCGCCGGGCTGTGCGTGCTCTTCGGCGCGTTCATCGCGGCGGCCATCGTCGCCGTCACGCCCGCCGACACGGTGCTGGTCGCGAAACAGGTGCTCGTCTGGCTCACGCTGACGCTGCTGGTGCTCACGATCGTCTACGGCATCGTGCATGGCGTGGCGTGGTCGAGCCGGCGCCGCGGGACGGCGTCGCCGGTGCTGGTCCCGACGACGGATCTCGCCATCCTCAACTGGCGCCGCGAGAAGAGCGTGTTCCTCGGCACCAACCAGCCGCAGGAAGACGCGAGCTGGATCTTCCAGCTGCGGATGGCGGAGCTCGAGCGCGCGAAGGCGGGCCGCACCAGCGAGCCGCGCCCGTGGAACCGCCTGGCCGCGCGGCTGTTCGACTACGCGATCTGGGGCCTCGTTCTCGCGTTGTTGCTGTCCGAATTGCGCGGCGCCGGCGCGATGCCGGACTCGCTCGCCTTCTGGGTCGGGCATCCTCTGCTCGCCCCTGTGCTCATCACAGGCACCTGGGTGCCGATCGAGGCGCTGCTGATCGCGGCGCTGCAGACCACGCCCGGCAAGTGGCTCTTCGGCTGTTACCTTCAGTTCTCGATTTCCGATGCCTATGCGAGCCGCGACACCCGCTCGCAGCTGCGCCGCGGGATGCGGCGCGCGTTCCGCGTGTGGTGGGAAGGCGTCGGTTGCGGCTTCCCCTTGCTCGCGCCGATCCTCATCGCCGTCGCCTACGAAAAGGTCTCGCAGAACCAGGAGACGGAATGGGACTTTGCGCAGGACTGCCTCGTCACGCACGGCCCGCCGGGCGTGCTCAACGCCGTCACCGGTGTGTGCGGACTTGCCGCGATGCTGTGGCTCTACGGCGTCGCGTGGCACCAGCCGATGGCGCAGTCGATTTCCTGGGCGCGCACTTCGCTGACCGAGGCGCTGCCTTCCGCGCAATCGCTGTTCCCGAGCGGGTTGTCGCGCCTGGGCACCTCGGGCGTCAGCGGCGGCATCAAGTCGGTAGCCCCCGCGGCCGCGCCGGCGCCGAGCCCGGTCAATCCGCCGCCGCGCGTGGAAGACACAGGCCCCGTCGATCCCGAGCTCGCGGCCGAGTTCGCCGACCGGAAGTCGCGTGCTGCAGTCTTCAAAGTGGAAGGGCCGCGGATGCTGCAGGCGGGCAACTGGCGGCGTGCGGCCGAGCTGTGCCGCGCGTGGACGGACCTCGAGCTCGGCAACTCCGACGCATGGCGCTGCCTCGGCCAGGCGCTGCAGGCGCAGGGCTACCACCAGGACGCCATCAACGCGTTCCGCAAGGCGAAGCAATACGACCCGAACGACCGCACGCTCGACCTCGCGATCGACCGGAGCCAGAAGGGCATCGTCGCCGATTTCATCAACCGCAATCGGCGCTGAGTTTTACGCGACGAGAGAAATCCACAGCGGCAGCGTGACGGCCGCGATCAGCGTCCCCGTCGAAATCAGCAAGGCCACGGGCGCACCTTGGCCGGTCATTTGCGCCGCGAGGATGTAGGCGGACGGCGCCGTCGGCACCGCGGCCATCGCGACCGCGACCTGCCGCTCCAGCGGCGACAGGCCGGCGAAATTCGCAAGCACGTAGGCAACCGCCGGCATGGCGACGAGCTTGACGCCATTCCACCAGGCAAGCGGGACGGGGGGCAGCGTCGCGCGCACGAATTTCAATCCGGCCCCCACGGCGAGCAATCCCATCGGCACCGCCGCGCTCGCGAGGATCGCGAGCACATGCGACGGGAGCTCCGGCAGCGGCAGCGCCGTGGCCTTCCAGGCCATGCCCGCGAGGCACGCAAGCACCAGCGGATTGCGCGCGAGCTCGATTGCGATCCGGCCGCCCTGGCCGCGTGCCAGCATGGCGACCGCGGCGATGTTCACCACGGGTACCAAAACGCCGATAAGAACGCTGATCGCGGCGAGCGCGGCGTCGCCGCCGATGCCGCTGGCGACGGCCAGCGCGATATACGTGTTGAAGCGGAAGCCGCATTGGAAACACGCGGCGAACGTCGCGTGCGGCAGCCGGAACAGCGGCTGCGCGAGCGCCGAGAGCAGCATTCCGGCGAGCGTGAAGGCGAGGCCCACGGCGGCCAGGCGGCCGGCGTCTGCAAGTCCGAGCGGCGAGGTCGCAAGCGACCGGAACAAGAGCGCGGGAAACAGCACGAAATAGACGAGGCGCTCCACGCCCGTCCAGAACGCGGCGTCGAAACCGCGCACCCGCTTCAACGCCACGCCGAGCGCGATGAGCAGGAAGTCGGGCAGCAGCAGCAGCCCGATGCTCACTTGCCGCGGATCCGGTCCAGCAGCGCCGTCGTCGAGCGATCGAATTCGAACGGGATTGCAGCGAAGCGGCCGCCCGCCGCGATCGTCTCGGCCGCGCCGGCGGTCGTCGCCGCCTTGTAGTCGCCGCCCTTGACGAGCACGTCGGGCCGGCACGCGACGATCAGGTCGCGCGGGGTGTCGGCATCGAAAGGCACGACGAGGTCGACGGCGGCAAGGGCGGCCAGCACCGCCATGCGGTCGTCCAGCGAATTGAGCGGACGGTCGTCGCCTTTGCCCAGTCGGTGGACGGAAGCGTCGGAGTTGACCGCGACGACCAGCGCGACGCCCTCCGCGCGCGCCTGCTCGAGATAGGCGACGTGGCCGCGATGCAGCACGTCGAAGACGCCGTTGGTGAACACGAGCGGCCGCGGCAACTGCGCGATGCGCGCCAGCGCGTCGGCGGCCGTGGCGATTTTCGCGGAGTGGCGCGGCGCGGCCAAGTCAGGGCTTGTATTCGACGACCTTGACGACCTTCGCCACGCCTGCGGTCGTCGCGGCGACCTGCGCGGCAAGGTCCGCCTGCTCGCGCGGCATGATCCCCATCAGGTAGACGACGCTGCGCTCGGTGACAACCTTGATGTAGAGCGCCTTGAGCTTCTCCTCCTGCAGGAGCCGCGTCTTGACGAGGCCGGTGATGTACGTGTCGTTCGTGCGCGCACCGAGGTCGGTCGCGGGGCCGATCACCATCTCATTCTGCACGATGCGCACGCGGTCGGTCGATTTCGCGATCTTCGTGATTTCGTCCTGGATGATCGTGGACGGGGCCTCGCCGGTCAGCAGCACGATGCCGTTGTAGCTCGTGACATTGAGGTGTACCTCGTTGCCCCAGCGGCCTCCGGCCTCGGTGGTGACCTTGATCTCGATCGTCTGGTCGTCGATCTGGGCGCCGGTCGAGCGCGGATCGCCCGCGGAAACGGCGACCTGCGCCCCGCCCGCGATGATCATGGGCACGCAGCCTTCGAGGAACGGAAGGGCCGCGCACAGGACAACGAGGGCAGCGGCGGCTGCGGGCACGGGCGGGATCGGGCGCGTCATGGCTCTTCTCCAAGCAGCGCGTTGTCGATCGCGTCGCAAAGGCAGTGAATGATCAGCAAGTGCACCTCCTGGATGCGGGCCGTGCGGTCATGCGGAACGCAAAGGTGCACGTCGTCTTCGCCCAGCATGCCGGCGATGCGGCCGCCGCCCTTGCCGGTCAGCGCGACGACGCGCATTTCCCGGTCGCGCGCCGCCTCGATCGCCGCGATCACGTTGCCCGAATTGCCCGAGGTCGAGATCGCAAGCAGGAGATCGCGCTTGGCGCCCAGCGCGCGCACCTGCTTGGCGAAAATCTGTTCGAACGAATAGTCGTTGGCGACCGCGGTCAGGATCGATGTGTCTGTGGCAAGGGAAATC
>JBDTLY010000162.1:0-7105 GCA_039934535.1 Casimicrobiaceae bacterium
CGGCCGCGCGCCGGCAACCACTGCCGCCGCGCCCGCCGCCGGATCGCCCGCCGCGGCGCCCGCCTCGAACCCGAACGTGGAGCTCGGCAAGGCGCTGGGCAAGCTTCTCGGGCGTTGACGCGCAATGCCGACTGTGGCGGCGCCCGCCGCCGACCGCCCCGTCCTTGACGTTGATCAAGCCTCCCGCGGGGCGCCGGGGTAACAATCCCGCTAACGTCCGATAACCTCATGACCCGCTCGCACCGCTGTCTCGTCGCCTGGATCGGCATCCTGGGCATTGCGTTCGCCCATGTCGCGGTGACGGCGCAGGCGTGCGTGCTTCGAGCGAGCGTCGATCGCGCACCGGCGATGGTCGCGCTGCAGGCGCATGCGGATCACTGCGCGGGTGCCAACCAGGGTGCCGTGCCGGCGACGCCGCAGGGGAACACCTGCGAAGTGCAGTGCACGGACGGCGCGCCTTCCGTTGCCGCGCCGGACCTGCCCCCGGTCGCGCTTTCGACATTGCCGTTGCCGCCGGCAGTGCTGGTCGTCGCCGTCGACGCGCGTGCCTGGGATCTCTCCGTGCTGGCCGCGACAAGCGCCGGACCACCTCCGCTGCTGCAGTACTGCCGCCTCCTGAATTGATCTCCGCGCGGGTGTGAGACGCGGGTGCGCAATTCGCGCGCCGGCGAATTCAACGCGTTCGTGGAGGTCGTATGCCGTCATCCTCACCTGCGGGTCCCGCCCATTCCAGGGCTGCCGGGATTCCGCCGCCTCGTCGCCTCGTGCCGATGATCGCGCTCACGGCCGTGGTGCTGGCGCTTTCGCGTGTCGCTGCGGCGGAACCGCCGTTGTCGCTCGCCGAGACGCTGAAGATCGCCGTCGCGCGCTCGCAGCAGATCGCGTCGCAGCGGGCGATGGCGGACGCCGCGCGCGAAATGGTCGTGCCGGCCGGCGAATTGCCGGATCCGAAGCTCAAGGTCGGGGTCGAAAACGTGCCGACCGACGGGAGCGACGCCTGGTCGCTGACGCGCGACTTCATGACGATGTCGAAGGTCGGGCTGATGCAGGAGTTTCCGCGCGAGGAGAAACGCCGGCTGAAGTCGCAGCGCGCCGAACGCGACGTCGAGCGCGGCGCGGCCGTGGTGGAGGCGGCCACGCTCGCGGTTGAACGCGACGCCGCGACCGCCTGGGTCGCGCGCCGGTTCGCCGAACTCGCGGAACGGGCGATCGCGGCGCAGATCGCCGAGGCCGAGCTCAACGCGACGACGCTTGCCGCGGCCTATCGCTCCGGCAAGGCGCCGCAGAGCGAGCTCATCGCGGCGCAAAGCATGGTGATCGAGCTCCGGAACCGGGCGACCGACGCCGCGGCGCAGTCGAAGCGCGCGCGGATCATGCTCGCGCGTTACGCCGGTGGCGCGGCGGAACGTCCGCTTGGCGACGCCCCCGATTTCGAACGGCTGCCGGAGGCGGCGCGGCTCGCCGATGTCGACGCGCAGCCGGAATTGAAGCTCGCGCGGGCGCAGGAATCGGTGGCCGCGGCCTCCGCCGCGCTCGCCGGCGCCGCTAAGCTTCCCGACTGGAGCGCCGAGGTCTCGTACGCCTTCCGCGGAACGCCGTATTCGAACATGGTTTCGCTGATGTTCACGATCGACCTTCCGTGGTCGAGGGGAACGCGGCAGGACCGCGAGCATGCAGCAAAGCTGAAAGAGCTCGACGCGGCGCGCGCAATGCGCGAGGACACGCAGCGCATGCGCGCGGCGGAAGTCGACTCGATGGTCGCCGAGTGGGAATCGTCCCAGACCCAGGCGCGGCGGATCGAGGTCGAATTGCTTCCGCTCGCCACGCAACGCCGCGAGGCCGCGCTCGCCGCCTACCGGGGCGGTACGGGTCCGCTGTCCGCGATCCTCGAGGCGCGCCGCGCGCAGCTCGACGCGGAACTCGCGCTCATTGCCCAGCAGCAGGCTGCGGCCAAGGCGTGGGCCTGGCTTAATTTCGTCGTACCGGCAGGGGAAGGATCATGAGATTCAATTTTCGTAGGCAACGCGGAATGAACACTGTCCTCCTCATCGCGATTGTCGCGGTCGTCGCGATTTCTGCCGGCGCCGGCTTTTACTTCGGCGCGCGACAAGCGCCGCTGGAGCGGGGCGTGCAGGGAACCGTGGCGCCCGCCGTGGCGCCGGCGGCGCCAGTGTCCGCGGATGCCGCCCCGCGCAAGCCGCTGTACTGGCACGATCCAATGACACCGGGACAGCGCTTCGACAAGCCGGGCAAGAGCCCGTTCATGGACATGGATCTCGTTCCGGTTTACGCGGACGCGGCGCCGGAGGGAGGCGTCACGGTCAGCGCGCGCCAGCAGCAGAGCTTCGGCGTGCGCACGGCGGCGGCGACGGAAGGGCCGCTCGACACGGGCTTTTCCGCCGTCGGCGTGGTCGGCATCGACGAGCGTGGGTTGGTCGCGGTACAGGCGCGCAGTCCCGGTTACGTCGAGCGGCTTCTGGTGCGCGCGCAATACGACGTCGTCACAGCGGGGCAGCCGCTGGTCGAGCTTTTCGTGCCCGAATGGCTTGCCGCACAGGAAGAGCTGCTCGCGCTGAAGGCGAGTCCCATGCCGGACGCATCGCGGCTCGCCGACGCCGCCAGGAACCGGCTCGCGCTGCTCGGCATGCCCGCGGCCGAAGTCGCGCGGGTCGAGCGCGAAGGCCGCGCTTCCGCGCGCGTCACGGTGACGGCGCCGCAATCCGGCATCGTCTGGGAGATCGGCGCGCGCGATGGAATGGCGGTGATGCCCGGCACGACGTTGTTCAAGCTCGCCGGCATCGGCACCGTCTGGGTCACTGCCGACGTGCCCGAGGCGCAGGCCTCGCTCGTGCTTCCGGGTGCGCCGGTAGAGGCGCGCGCAGCCGCGTATCCCGACCGGGCCTTCAAGGGTTCCGTCGGAACGTTGTTGCCGGAAGTGAACGCGCAGACGCGCACCGTGCGGGCGCGGATCGTGCTGGCCAATGCGGGCGGCGCCTTGAAGCCGGGCATGTTCGCGACGGTGAACTTCGGCGGGGCAGCCACCAAGGCGACGGTGCTGGTGCCCACCGAGGCGGTGATAAGCACGGGCAAGCGCATGGTCGTGGTCGTCGACGGGGGTGACGGTCGATTCGTGCCGGTCGACGTCGAGGTGGGGCGCGAATCCGGGGATGTGACCGAGATCCGCAAGGGGCTCTCCGTCGGCCAGCGCGTCGTGGTGTCCGGTCAGTTCCTCATCGATTCGGAAGCGAGCCTGAAGGGCGCGCTGGCGAAGATTTCCGCGGGGGGCGACATGGTCGCGCAAGCCCCTCCTGCGGATCCGCACGCGGGACACGCGATGCCGGCGCCCGCCACGGCGGTGATGCCGGCGACACACAAGGCCGAGGGCGTCGTGCGCTCGGTCGGCGCCGACGTGTTGATCAAGCACGGTGCGATTCCGACTGCCGGCATGGGCGCGATGACGATGGCGTTCAAGGCGCCTAAGGGCGGCGTTCCGAACGACATCAAGGAAGGCACGGCTGTCGCCTTCGAGTTCGTGTTCACGCCGCAGGGCGACATGCAGCTGACGTCGATCGTGCCGGCGCCAGGGAAAAAATGATCGCCGCGCTGATCCGCTGGTCGGTGGCGAACCGCTTCCTCGTGCTGCTCGCGTCGGCGCTTCTCGCCGTTGCAGGCGCGTGGGCGGTGCGGACGATGCCGCTCGACGCCATTCCGGATCTGTCGGATACGCAGGTGATCATCCGCACCACGTTCCCGGGACAGGCGCCGCAGATCGTCGAGGACCAGGTGACGTACCCGCTGACGACCACGATGCTGTCGGTGCCCGGCGCCAAGGCCGTGCGCGGGTACTCGTTCTTCGGCGATTCGTTCGTCTACGTGCTGTTCGACGACGGGACCGACCTCTACTGGGCGCGTTCGCGCGTGCTCGAGTACCTGAGCCAGGTGGCCGGGCGGCTGCCCGCCGGCGCCAAGCCGGCACTCGGCCCCGACGCGACCGGCGTGGGCTGGGTGTACGAATACGCGCTGGTCGACCGCAGCGGAAAGAGCGACCTCGCCCAGTTGCGCGCGCTGCAGGACTGGTTCCTCAAGTACGAACTGAAAGCGGTGCCCAACGTTGCCGAAGTCGCTACGGTCGGCGGCATGGTCCGCCAGTATCAGGTCGTCGTCGACCCCGCGCGGCTGAAGGCGTACAACCTGCCGCTGGCAAAGGTGGTCGCGGCGATCCGCGACGGCAACCGGGAAGCCGGCGGCTCGGTGGTCGAGCTCGCCGAGGCCGAATACATGGTGCGCACGCGGGGCTACCTCAAGTCGCTCGCCGATTTTCGCTCGATTCCGGTGTTGACCTCCGAAGGCGGGACGCCGGTGCTTTTGCAGGACGTCGCGCGCGTGCAGGTCGGCCCCGAGATGCGCCGCGGCATCGCGGAACTCGACGGCGAAGGCGAAGTGGCGGGCGGGATCGTCGTGCTGCGCTCGGGCAAGAATGCCTGGGAAACGATCCAGGCGGTAAAGGAGAAGCTCGAGCAACTGAAGCCGGGCCTGCCGCCGGGCGTGGAAGTCGTGCCGGTGTACGACCGTTCGGCGCTGATCGAGCGCGCGGTCGACCACCTGCGCGGCAAGCTCGTCGAGGAGTTCGTCGTCGTCGCGCTGGTGTGCCTCGTGTTCCTGCTGCACCTGCGCTCCGCGCTGGTCGCGGTCGTGTCACTGCCACTCGGCGTGCTCGCCGCGTTTCTCGTGATGCGGGTGCAGGGCGTCAACGCCAACATCATGTCGCTGGGCGGCATCGCCATCGCCGTCGGCGCGATGGTCGACGCGGCGATCGTGATGATCGAGAACGCGCACAAGAAGCTCGAGGCGTGGAAGCACGCGCATGCGTCGGAGCGCGAAGCCATGCCCGAGCCGTCGGCAGAGGAGCGCTGGACGATCATCACCGACGCCGCGGTCGAGGTCGGGCCGGCGCTGTTCTTCAGCCTGCTCGTCATCACGCTGTCGTTCGTCCCCGTGTTTGCGCTTGAGGCGCAGGAAGGGCGGCTCTTCGCGCCGCTGGCGTTTACCAAGAGCTACGCAATGGCCGCCTCCGCGATCCTCGCCGTGACGCTCGTCCCCGTGCTGATGGGCTATTTCGTGCGCGGGCGCATTCCTCCCGAAAACGCCAATCCGGTCAACCGGTTCCTGATCGCCGCCTACCGGCCGCTGCTCGATGTCGCGTTGAATTGGCCGAAGGCCACGCTCGCTGTCGCAGCGGTGGCGCTCGCCGCGACCGCGTGGCCGGTCATGCAGCTCGGCGGCGAGTTCATGCCGCCGATGGACGAGGGCGATCTCCTGTACATGCCGACGGCGCTGCCGGGACTTTCGGCCGGCAAGGCCGGCGAGCTCCTGCAGCAGACGGACCGGATGATCAAGGCGGTGCCCGAAGTCGCGCGCGTGTTCGGCAAGGTGGGCCGGGCGGAAACGGCCACCGATCCCGCGCCGATGGAAATGATCGAGACGACGATCCAGTTCAAGCCGAAAAGCGAATGGCGTTCCGGGATGACCGCGGCGAAGCTCGTCGAGGAGCTCGACCGCTCCGTACAGGTGCCCGGATTGTCGAACATCTGGGTGCCGCCGATCCGCAATCGCATCGACATGCTCGCCACGGGCATCAAGAGTCCGGTCGGCATCAAGGTGTCCGGCCCCGATCTCGCCGAAATCGACCGCGCGACGCAGCAGATCGAGCGCGCGGTCAAGACCGTGGACGGGGTCACGTCGGCCTTCGCCGAGCGTCTCGCCGGCGGCCGCTACCTCGACGTGACGATCGACCGCGCCGCGGCCGCGCGGTACGGGCTGTCGATCACCGAAGTGCAGGAAATGATCGGCGCCGCGGTGGGCGGCGAAAACATCGGCGAGACGGTGGAGGGTCTCGCGCGGTTTCCGATCAGCGTCCGTTATCCCCGCGAGCTGCGCGATTCGGTCGAGGCGCTGCGAATGCTGCCCATCGTCACCGAGCGGGGTGCGCAGCTTCCGCTTTCGGCGATCGCGGCCGTCCGCATCATCGACGGTCCGCCGATGCTCAAGAGCGAAAATGCGCGTCTGTCGGGCTGGATCTACGTCGACGTCCGTGGCCGCGATCTCGTTTCCGTCGTGCGCGATGCGCAGGCGGCGGTGATGCGCGACGTAAAGATACCGCCGGGATATTCCGTGTCGTGGTCGGGCCAGTTTGAATACCTCGAGCGCGCGAAGGCGCGCCTCGCGTACGTGGTGCCGTTCACGCTGGTCGTGATTTTCGTGCTGCTTTATCTTGCTTTCCGCCGCGCCGACGAGGCGATGCTGATCATGCTCGCGGTGCCGTTCGCGCTGGTCGGCGGCTACTGGCTCTTGTGGCTGCTGGGTTATGCGACATCGGTGGCGACCGCGGTCGGCTTCATCGCGCTTGCCGGCGTCGCCGCGGAGTTCGGTGTCGTGATGCTCCTGTACCTGCGCCATGCGTGGGAAGCGCGCCTCGCGCGCGGCGAGCCGGCGACGATGGCGACGCTGCGTGCGGCGATCGAGGAGGGCGCCGTGTTGCGCGTGCGTCCGAAGGCGATGACGGTGGCCGTCATCATGGCGGGCCTGCTGCCGATCATGCTGAGCTCGGGGACGGGCGCCGAAGTGATGCAGCGGATCGCGGCGCCGATGGTCGGCGGAATGATCACCGCGCCGCTCCTGTCGATGCTGGTGATCCCCGCCGCCTATCTCCTGCTGCGCGGGCGGTCGTTGCGCGGAGCGCGGACGGCGCCGTCGTCGGCGCCCGTCGTTCCGGCGGTCGCCTAGAACAGCGATTCCTGCTCGGGCGAATGCGGCGGCGGATCGTGCTCCGCATCTCCGTCGGCGATCGGCGCCACGGAGTCGATCAGCGCGGCATCCTCGTTGCGCACGTTGTTGACGCGCGTCGAGACCGGGTAATACGCCATTGCGGCGGAGGGGTAGGGCGCGATCAGGTCGGCCACCTCGGCGTTGGCGGGGTCGAGCCAGCGCGCGTAGTCGCCAGGCGCCACGATCATCGGCATCCGTTCGTGGACGGTCTGCAAGAGCTCGTTGGCCGCCGTGGTGACGATCGTGCAGGTGTCGAGCACCTCGCCCTCCGGAGACAGCC
>JBDTLY010000163.1:0-7087 GCA_039934535.1 Casimicrobiaceae bacterium
CAGGCGCAGATCATCCAGCTTCTGAAGCGGCTTTGCCGCGATCACGGCACCGCGGTGATGCTGGTCACGCACGACATGGGGGTGATCGCCGAGACCGCGGATCGCGTCGCGGTGATGTACGCGGGACGCATCGTCGAGATCGGACCGGTCGACGACGTGATTCATCGTCCGGCGCATCCGTACACGGTGGGTCTGATGGGATCGATCCCGTCGATCGTCGACGAGCGCGCGCGCCTCGCCCAGATCGACGGCACGATGCCGCGTCTCGACGCGGTTCCCGGCGGATGCGCGTTTCACCCGCGCTGCCCGCGGGCCGTCGAGCGGTGCCGTCACGATTTGCCGGTGTTGGCGGCGGTCGCCGCGACGCAGGCCGCGTGCTGGCGCCCGATGATTGCGCAGCCCGAACACGTCGATGGCTGAGGCGCTGCTCACGCTGACCGACATTGCGCGCACGTTCGACGTGTCGCCGCCGTGGCTCGATCGCGTTCTGGAACGCAAGCCGCGGGTGCTATTGAAAGCGGTCGACGGCGTCACCCTTTCGATCGCCAAAGGGGAGACTCTCGGTCTCGTCGGGGAATCGGGCTGCGGCAAATCCACGGTGGCGCGCTTGATTGTCGGCCTGTACGCGCCGACGCGCGGCACGATCACGTTCGACGGCACGATGCTCGCGGGCGCCAGTGCGTCGGCGGCGGGTGGTCCCGCGCAACGCGCCGCGCGCCGCGGCATGCAGATGATCTTCCAGGATCCGTACGCGAGTCTCAATCCGCGGTGGCGGGTCGCCGACATCGTGGCCGAGCCGATCCGTGCGCAGAATCCGGAGACGCCCAAGGCCGTGCAGATGGAGCGCGTCGCGACGCTGCTCGCGCAGGTCGGTCTCGCCGCGGCGGACGGCGTCAAGTATCCGCACCAGTTCTCGGGCGGCCAGCGGCAGCGCATCTCGATCGCGCGAGCGCTGTCCACGCAGCCGCGCTTCCTCGTGTGCGACGAGCCGACCTCCGCGCTCGACGTGTCGGTGCAGGCGCAGGTGCTGAACCTGATGCGCGACCTGCAGCGCGCGATGGGGCTGACCTACCTCTTCATCTCGCACAACCTCGCCGTTGTCCACCACATCGCCGATCGCGTGGGCGTCATGTACCTCGGTCGCATCGTCGAGCTGGCGCCGACGCGGCGGCTATTCGCGAATCCGCGGCACCCGTACACGCAGATGTTGCTGGCCGCGGTTCCCGATCTTGCGATGACCGGTGCCGACCGCACCGCCGTCGCCGGCGAAGTCCCCAATCCGCTCGATCCCCCGTCCGGCTGCGCGTTCCACCCGCGCTGTCCATACGCGAACGACCGCTGCCGCGCCGAGCGTCCCGAGCTGCGCGCGGCGCCCGGCGCGGGCGAGGTCGCGTGCCATGCGGTCGAAGAAGGGCGGATCGCGGATCGGCTATAATTCGGCCTTTCGCGGATGCTGCGGAAGCGTGCATGGCAAAGCGCGCCCGCCCCGCACGAGGCGAGCGCTCCCGGAACTGTCCCGGGGCGTTCGAAGTGTCCGCCAGTCGTCCGTCATCAGGTTTCAATTGCGCCTCACCCAGATCAAGCTCGCCGGGTTCAAGTCGTTCGTGGACCCCACCACGATCGGTACGCCCGGACAACTCGTCGGCATCGTCGGTCCCAACGGCTGCGGCAAGTCGAACGTCATCGACGCCGTGCGCTGGGTGCTGGGCGAGTCGAAGGCCTCGGCGCTGCGCGGCGAGTCGATGCAGGACGTCATCTTCAACGGCGCCGGCGAGCGCAAGCCCGTCGGCCGCGCGTCGGTCGAGCTGATCTTCGACAACAGCGCGGGCCGCATCGGCGGGCAGTGGGGACAGTACACCGAGCTGTCGATCAAGCGGGTCCTGACGCGCGACGGCGACAGCTCGTACTACATCAACAACATTCCGGTCCGCCGCCGCGACATCCACGATCTCTTCCTCGGCACCGGTCTCGGTCCCCGCGCCTACGCGATCATCGAGCAGGGAATGATCTCGCGCGTGATCGAGGCGAAGCCCGAGGAGCTCCGCATCTTTCTCGAGGAAGCCGCCGGCGTCTCGAAATACAAGGAGCGGCGCAAGGAGACCGAGGGACGGCTCGCCGACACCCGCGACAATCTCGCGCGCGTGGAGGACATCCGCATCGAGCTCGGCAGCCAGCTCGAGAAGCTCGATGCCCAGGCGCGCATCGCGACCGAGTACCGCGAGCACGAGATGCGCCTCAAGCATGTGCACCAGCTTCTCTGGTTCTCGAAGCAGCAGGATGCCGCCTCGGCGCGTGACCGCCACGCCACGGCAATCGCCAATCTTTCGGTTGCCTTCGAGAGCCTGCAGGCCGACGTGCGCGCGGCGGAAGCGAAGCAGGAGGCGCTGCGCGCCGATCACTATGCCGCCGGCGACGCGCTGCACGACAAGCAGGGCGGGTACTACGCCGCGAATGCGGAGGTCACGCGGCTCGAGCAGCAGCTCGCATTCGCGCGCGAATCCGAATCGCGCATTTCGCAGCAAGCGGCGCAGCTGACCGAGCAGCTTGGCGGGCTCGGGGGCCAGGAAGCGGCGTTGTCCGGCGACCGCGCGGCCGTCGAGGCCACGCTCGAGCAGGCGCTCTGGGCGCGGGAGACCGCGGCCGCCGACGAGCAAACGGCAGCCGCAGCGTTGCCGGCGCTGGACGAGGCAGTGCAAAAGGCCGCCGCCGTCGCCACGGAACTCCAGGAGCGCATTGCCCAGGGCGAACAGGCGATCCGCGTCATCGAAACCCGGCGCGAGAGCCATGCGCACGAACTCGCGCAGCTTGCGCAGCGGCGCGAGCGGCTCGACGACGAGCAAACGGGCCTCTCCGCGCCGGTGACCACCCAGCTCGCAGATGTCGAAGAACAGCTGCGCGTGGAGTCGACCGAGCAGAAAGCGAAGGAGGCGAGCCTCAACGCGCTGCGCGAGAGCGTCCAAGACCTGCAGGAACGGCAACGCGCGGCCGGCGACGCGGCACAGCAGTCGGGGCGCCGCCTCGCCGACCTCGATGCGCGCTCGCAGGCGCTCGCAGCACTGCAGGCAAGGATCGGGCAAGGCAAGGACACGACCCAATGGCAGGAGGACCGCGGCCTCTCGAAGGCGCCCCGCCTGTGGCAGGGACTCGACATCGATCCGGGCTGGGAAGACGCGCTCGAAGCCGTGCTGCGCGAACGCCTCGATGCGCTCGAGCTCGCGCGTCTCGATGACGTCAACGCGTGGTTCGATCGCGGCAACGCCGGCGGCCCGCCGGGCCGGATCGCCGCCTTCGCGCCGGATGGCGACAACGTTTCGGGGACCGCGCACGGGGACGCGCTCGTGGCGAAGATTCGCTCGGTGCGCGGTGGGCTCGGCCGGCTCCTCGCCGACTGGCTGCGCGGCGTGCGCTGCCGCGCAAGCATCGCCGACGCGTTGCGCGAGCGGGGCGCGCTCGGCCTCGGCGAAGCCTTCGTCACGCCGCAAGGACATCTCGTTACCGCGCAGGCGGTGAACTTCTTTGCTCCCGACAGCGAATTGCACGGCGTGCTGGCGCGGCAGCGCGAGCTGGCCGAGCTCGCGACCTTGATCGTCGGCGCGCGCACGGCCGCCGCGGCCGCGGGTGAGGCACTGGCCGCGATCGACGCCGACATGGCGCACTCGCAGGATGCCTGGCACGCCGAGGGCCTGGCGTTTGCGTCCCAACAGCGGCGTTGCCACGACCTCGAGCTCGAGCTCCTGCAACTGCGGCAAGCCGCCGAAGTCGCGGCGAAGCGGCGCGCGCAGATTGCGGACGAGCTGTCCGAGATCGGCGCCGAGGAAGCCGCCGAGCAGGAGCGCGCGCGGGTGCTTGCGACGGAGCTTGCCGATGCGCAATCCGCCCTGCACGAGGAAGCAGCGAAACGCGACGCGGCCCGGCATGCGCGCAATGAAGCCGAGGTCGCGCAGGCGCGCGGCCGCGAGCGCGTCCGGATCGCCGAGCGCACGGCGCAGGAAGCGGCATTTGCCGAGCGCAGTTGCCGCGACCGCCTGGCCGAGCTCGACCGCCGGCGCGAAGCGCTTGCGGCGCAGGTCATTCAACAGCAAGCTCTTCTCGCCCAGCTGACGTCGGAGCGCGCCGCCATCGACTGGACGCCGGTCGAGGAAGCACTGCAGCGGCAGCTCGGCGCCCGCGGCGAGGCCGAGCAGGCGCTGGCCGCGGCACGCGACCGGCAGGAAGTGCTCGGGGCGGAGCTGCGCGCGGCGGACGAAGCGCGGCTCACCGCCGTGCAGAAACTGGACCCGGCGCGCGCGAAGATCGAGGAAATGCGCCTCAAGGAGCAGGCGGCGGCGCTGGCGGAGGAGCAGTTCGCGCTGCAGCTGACCGAATCGAACACCGATGTCACCGGGCTCGCCGACGCACTCAAGGCGTTCGGCAACAAGTCGGCGCTGCCGGGCGAGATCGAGCGGGTGCAGGCGGCAATCGCCGAGCTGGGCGCGGTCAACCTCGCGGCGCTCGACGAGCTCGAGATCGCGCGCGAGCGCAAGCAGTACCTCGATATGCAGGCCGCCGACTTGACGGAGGCGATGGCCACGCTCGAAAGCGCGATCAAGCAGATCGACCGCGAATCGCGGCAGCTCCTGCAGCAGACGTTCGAGGCGGTCAACGAGAATTTCGCCAAGCTCTTCCCGGCGCTGTTCGGCGGCGGCCAGGCGCGGCTCGTCCTCACCGGCGAGGAAATCCTCGACTCCGGCGTGCAGGTCATCGCCCAGCCGCCGGGCAAGCGCAATACGTCGATCCACCTCCTTTCCGGCGGCGAAAAGGCGCTCACCGCGATCTCGCTCGTGTTCGCGCTGTTCCAGCTGAACCCAGCGCCGTTCTGCCTGCTGGACGAAGTCGACGCGCCGCTGGACGATCCCAACACCGGCCGCTTCTGCCGGATGGTCACGGCGATGGCGGCGGAGACGCAGTTCGTGTTCATTTCTCACAACAAGATCACCATGGAGATGGCGGGGCAGCTGATCGGCATCACGATGTCGGAACCGGGCGTCTCGCGGGTCGTCGCCGTCGACATCGCCGAGGCGATCGAGCTCGCCGGGACCGGGGCCGCCGCGGCCTGAACCTGGCGCATCCGCCCGCCGGTTATCGATCGGCGGCGCGCTATAATCCGCACAGCGCCGGCCGCGGTCCTTCGGGTCGCGGGGACGGCGAATTCCGCACTCATTCCGATACCGCATGACCTCGCTGCAACTGGGCCTCATCGTCGCCGGCATCGCGCTCGTCATCGGCGTCGTCATCTACAACTGGTTCCAGGAGCGGCGGGTCCGCCGCCGGATCAAGGAAGCTTTTCGCGATACGGGGCCCGACCGTGCGGCCAGCGACTCCCGCGCATCCGCCGTTCGTGGCGCCGCCCGCGTCGAACCGACGCTGCAGCGCGGCGAAAGCGCGAGCGCGCTGCCGGAAAATCCGCCGCCCGACACCGGGGTGATCGCCGACGACGCGCCCTACGAACCGCCGCTCGATATCCAGGCCCGCATTGCGTCGGACCTCTCGAGCGACACGGACGACGCCGGCGCGAGCGAGGCATTCCCCGTCGACATGAAGCCCTCCGCGATCGATCGCAATCTGCGCGATCCCGATCCGGACATCGAATGCGTGGTGATGCTGCAGCCGGTGCGCCCCGTCAGCGCCGGTGCAATCGCCTCGGGCATGCACGCGAGGCTCGGCAAGCCGTTGCGCTGGTTCGGGCGCCGGAGTCCCGAGTCGCCGTGGCAGCTCCTCAAGTCCGATACGGCCGGCGAGTTCGCGGAAATCGTCGGATGCCTGCTGCTGGCCGATCGCAGCGGCGCGGCCAGTCCGCAGTTGATCGATGCGTTCGCGCGCCTCGCCGGAAATGTTGCGTCGTCCGTGCCGGCGGCCATCGTGCCGCCCGACGGCGCGCGCGACGCGGCGCGGGCCGAGACGCTCGACCGGATCGGCGCCGACGTCGACGTGCAGATCGGCCTCACCGTCCTGAAGGCGGGGCCGGCGACCATTACCGGCACCCGCCTGCGCGGGGTGGCGGAAGCGGCCGGCTTTCGGCTGACGGACAGCGGGCGCTTCGACTGGATCCAGGAAGACACCGGCGCGGTTCTGTACTCGATCGCCAACTACCGGCCCGAGCCATTCACCGCGGACGCGTTGCGCGCGTCCTCGACGCCCGGCGCGGTCTTCCTGCTCGACGTGCCCCGTGTCGCGGACCCCGTGCGCGCATTCGACCAGATGAAGCTCGCCGCGAAGCGCATGGCGCAGACGCTCGACGCCGTGCTCGTGGATGACAACCGGCGCCCGCTCGACGACGCCGCGCTCGCGGCGATCCGCGACCAGGTGCAGGCTACCGCCGCGGCACTGCGCCAGGTCAACATCGAGCCGGGCAGCCCGCGGGCTCTCGCGCTGTTCGGTGGATGACGGCGGTGCTTCGGCGGGATGGCCGATGAGCGCATCGCGCGCCCACGCCGACAAGCATGGCGCACCCGCCGCGGTAGCGTCGCGGCTCGCTGCGCTGCGGCGCGAGATCGCCGGGCACAACAAGCGCTACTACGACGAAGACGCGCCGACGGTCAGCGACGCCGACTACGACGCGCTCTATCGCGAACTCGAGGCGCTCGAATCCGAATACCCCGACCTGGTGACGCCCGATTCCCCGACCCAGCGCGTGGGCGGCGGGCGAGCCGCGGAGTTCGCGCCCGTCGTGCACCGCATGCCGATGCTGTCGATCCGCACGGAAACCAACACGACCGCCTCCGGCGCCGTCGACTTCGATGCGCGCATCCGGCGCGACCTCAAGCTGGCCGACGACGCGCCGCCCGTCGAATACATGGCCGAGCTCAAGTTCGACGGACTGGCGATGAGCCTGCGCTACGAGCGTGGCGCACTGACGACCGCCGCCACGCGCGGCGACGGCGAGACCGGCGAGGACGTGACTGCCAACGTGCGCACAATTGCCGCGATTCCCGCCAGGCTGGACGGCAAGGCGCCGCCGGTGCTCGAGGTGCGCGGCGAGATCTACATGACGCATGCCGACTTCGCCAAGCTCAACGAGCGGCAGGAAGCCGCGGGGGAAAAGCTGTAC
>JBDTLY010000164.1:0-7074 GCA_039934535.1 Casimicrobiaceae bacterium
TCGCGCGCGTGAAACCGCGCTCCCACTTGGTCACGTGATAGGCGACGTCGGGCACGAAATACGTATACCCGCCGTCCGACTTGCGCATCACCCGATCCTTGTCGTCGCCGAAGTCGGTCGTGCGCAGCCACAACGCGCCGTCCTGCTCGTAGGCATGTCCCGAGGCGACAAGCCGCTCGACGGTCGCCTGGACACGGCCGTCGGTGTAGAGCGAGCTCTCGAGGTAATAGTTGTCGAACTTCACGCCGAACGCCTGCAGGTCGGTGTCCTGCTCGCGGCGCAGCTCCGCGACCGCGAACTTGCGGATCGTCTCGATATCGCCGAGGTCGTGGCCGACCTCGTCCAGGAAGCGCTGCGCGATCTCGCGGATATACTCGCCGCGGTAACCGTCCTCCGGAAACGAAGCATGCTCGCCCAAGATTTCCTGCGCGCGCGCGCGCACCGAAAGCGCGAGGTTCTGGATCTGCTGGCCGGCGTCGTTGTAGTAGAACTCGCGGGTGACGGAGGCGCCCTGCCATTCGAGCAGCATGGCGACGGCGTCGCCCAGCGCCGCCTGCCGTCCGTGGCCCACATGCAGCGGGCCCGTCGGATTCGCCGAGACGAACTCGACCATCACCCGCTCGCCGGCCCGCTCGTCGCCGCGGCCATAGCGCTCCCGCAGCGCGAGAATGTCGCGCACGACCGCCTGCCTCGCCGCAGGCGTGAGGAAGAGATTGACGAATCCGGCGCCCGCGATTTCCGCTTTCGTGATCCAGTCCGCCGGCGGCAGCGCGTCGATGAGCGCCTGCGCGAATTCGCGCGGATTGCGCTTCAGGACCTTCGCGTGCTGGAGCGCGACGTTCGTCGCGTAATCCCCATGCGCGGCGAGCTTCGGCCGCTCGACGACGATCGGCGTGCCGGCACGCTCGGGCGCGACTTTCGCAAGTCCCTGCGCGAGCCAGGCTTCGATTCGGGGGCGGAAATCCGTCATGGGAGGATCGTCGTGGCGCCGTCCAGCGGCGAGACATAAAAAACCGCGAATCGAGCGGCACGTTCTGCGCCGTTCGGATTCGCGGATGAATTATAGACGACGCGCTTCCTTCGGCCCCGCGCACGACCCTTCAAGCGAAGCCGGCGGGGTCGACGTCCAGCGCCCAGCGCACGCGCCTCCCTGGCAGCGCTTCGACGGCGCTCCGCCATTCCGGCAGGAAGCGCTGCAGGGCGCCGCGATCCTCGCTTTGCGCGAGCACCTGCCCGCGCTCCAGCCCCGCGCGTCGCGCAAGCGCCGCGGGCACCGGCGGGAACACGGCAACGGCGTTGCCATCGTGCCGCGCGAGCGCGAGACCCTCCTTGCGCACGGCGTCGAGAAATCCGTCGACCGCGTCGCGGCGCGGCGCTTCCGCCGTGATCAGCGCAAGGTGGGCGAACGGCGGCAGCCCCGCCACGCGCCGCTCGGCGAGCAGGTCCGCGGCGAACGCGCCGTAATCGTTGGCGGCAAGCGCGCGATAGAGCGGATGCTCCGGAAAATCCGTTTGCACGATCACTTCGCCGGGTTGCGCTGCCCGCCCCGAGCGGCCGGAGACCTGGAACAGGAGCGCCACAAGCCGCTCGGTGGCGCGGAAATCGGCGCTGTAGAGCGCGTTGTCGGCGCCCAGCACGCCGACCAGCGTGAGCCGCGGGAAATCGTGTCCCTTCGCCAGCATCTGCGTGCCCACGAGGATGTCGACCTGTCCCGCGTCCACGCGATCGCGCACGTCCGAGAACGCACCTCGCTGCCGGGTGCTGTCGCGATCGATGCGGGCGATCCGGGCGGCCGGGAACATTTCCGTCAGCGCGCGCTCGAGGCGCTGCGTGCCGAAGCCGCGCGGCATGAGGTCGACGTTGCCGCATTCGGGGCAGAACGACGGCAGCCGTTCGGCATGGCCGCAGTGGTGGCAGCGCACGAGTCCTGCGTCGCGATGCACGACAAGGCGCGCGCTGCAGCGCGGACACTCCGCCTGCCAGCCGCAGGACGCGCACATGAGCGATGGCGCATACCCCCGCCGGTTGATGAACACCAGCGACTGCTCCCCGCGCCGCAGCCGGTCCGCCAGCGCGGCCCGAAGCCGCTTGCCGATGCCCTCGAAGGCGGCAGGATCGCGATGCGGCGCGAACGCGACCGACGGCAAGGCTGACCTCGCCATCGCGCGAGTTGCGAGCACGAGCCGCTCGTACCTACCCCGCTGCGCCTGATGAAGCGTCTCCAGCGACGGCGTCGCGGTGCCGAGCACGATGGGCACGCCCCGCTGGCGCGCGCGCCAGACCGCGACGTCGCGGGCGTGGTAGCGCACGCCGTCCTGCTGCTTGAACGACGCGTCGTGCTCCTCGTCGACGACCACGAGGCCGAGCCGCGGCAGCGGCGCGAACACCGCGAGGCGCGTGCCGAGCACGAGATCGGGTTCTCCTGCCGCCGCTTCGCGCCAGTGGCGACGCCGCAGCGCGGCGGGAAGGCCGCTGTGGAGCAGCACGGCGCTCCGGCCCGGCAACGCGCGCGCGATCCGCTGCGCGAACTGCGGCGTCAGATTGATCTCCGGGACCAGCAGCAAGGCCTGCCGGCCCGCGGCAATGCACGCGGCGGCGGCCGCGATGTACACCTCGGTCTTGCCGCTCGCCGTGACGCCGTCGAGCAGGAAGGGCGCGTACCGGCCTCGCGCGCCGTCGATCGCGGCGACCGCGCGCGCCTGCTCCCCATTGAGCGTTGCCATCGCGTCCTCTGCTGCGATGCTCGATTGCGACGCCGGCGCCGCATCGTCGACCCAGCCCGCTTCGCGCCAGCGGCGAACCCAGGCGCGCAGATGCGGCGGCAGTGCCGCGAGATCGGCAGGCGACAGGACAGCGCCCGCCGCCGCGGTCCACCGCTCGTACAGCTCCCGCGCGCGCGGCGCGCGTGAAAGCGCGGACGCGAGTGCGATCCGCCCTTCGTCCGTCAGCTGCTGGGGCAACGGCGTCCTGCGCGTGGCGCCCCCGTGCGAACCGCCGCCGCGCCCGAGCGGCGGAACGATTTGCGCGAGCACGAGGCCAAGTGGCTCCTGATAGTAGCCGGCGACGAAATCGGCGAGCTGCAGAAGGTCGCCCGGCAGCGATGGAATTTCAGCGACGACCTCGTCGATCGGCTGCAAACGCTCGTGCGCGACCTTGCTCGTCGTTGCGATGTCGACGACGACGCCGATCAGCGCGCGGGTCGCGAGCCGCACGCGAACAATCGAGCCGCGCTCGACCGCGAGACCCGCCGGCACCCAGTAATCGAAAGGTGAACGGGCGGCAACCGGCAGTGCGACGCGGGCGATTCCCATCGATTCAGTCCGCCACCATCAAGGTCGTCGCGTGCTTTGTAGTGTTCGAAATCCTCACCACCCGCGATAGCAATTGGTGGCAAGTCCTTGGTTTATAAAGAACGCAAAAATCGGCCCACACCCGCTGTGGATAACGTTGTGCGTAAGTGATCGCTCGCGTCCAGCCCCGGGTTACCCCTGCCTTTCCCCGCCTGGGCGCGGAAGGGGCGCTCGCGACTTTTCCTTTTTGATTTCAGTAAATTACGAAGCACATTCGTCTATATGTACGCAAGCGCACGGGACATCGGTTTGTGCCTCGCCGAATGTGCATAAGTAGCAGGGGAAACTCCAAATCGCGCCTTTGTCAAGCCCTTGCGAGCTCCGCCGTTCCGTTGCCGGCCGACCGTGCGACGTGCGCGATCAGGCGGCAGCCCGGATCGCCCTGGATTCGCGGTGCACGGCCTCCACCAGCGCGGCGACGTTCGAGGGGGGCGTTGCCGGCACGATGCCATGCCCGAGATTGAAGATGTGCCCGGGCGCCGAGCCTGCGGCATGGATGACGGCGGCGGCTTCGCGCCGCACCGTGTCCGGATCCGTCAGCAACACCAGCGGATCGAGATTGCCCTGCAGCGCGACTGCGGCGCCAAAGCGGCGGCGTGCATCCGCGAGATCGACGGTCCAGTCGAGGCCCACGCCCGACGCGCCGCAGGCGACGATGTCCTCGAGCCATTGGCCGCCGCCCTTGGTGAAGACGATGGTCGGCACGCGGCGGCCATCAGGAGCGGGTGCGAGCGACTGCAGCACCGCGCGCATCGAGGCGAGCGAGAATTTCCGGTACCCGGCGGCCGTCAGCAAGCCGCCCCAGGTATCGAAGATCATCACCGCGTCGGCGCCCGCCGCGATCTGTTCGTCGAGATACGCGGCAACGGCTTGCGTGTTGACGTCGATGAGGCGCTGCAGAAGGTCGGGGCGTGCCGACGCCATTCGCCGCACCGCGGCGAAGTCCGCGCTGCCGCCGCCTTCGATCATGTAGCAGGCGAGCGTGAACGGGCTGCCCGTGAAACCGATCAGGGGGACGCGCCCGCGCAGCGCGCGCTTGATCTCGCGCACCGCGTCGAACACGTAGCGCAGCTTGCCCATGTCGGGCACCGAGAGCGCGCGGATCGTCGCCTCGTCCCCGGTGGTGCGCGCAAAGCGCGGACCTTCGCCCGCGGCGAAATCGAGGCCGAGCCCCATCGCATCCGGCACGGTCAGGATGTCGGAAAACAGGATCGCCGCATCGAGCGGGTAGCGGTCGAGCGGCTGCAGCGTGACCTCCGCCGCGAGTGACGGGTTCTGCGCGAGCGCGAGGAAGCTGCCGGCCTTCGCCCGCGTCGCGTTGTATTCGGGCAGGTAGCGTCCCGCCTGGCGCATCAGCCACACCGGCGTCCATTGCGTGGGCTCGCGGTGGAGCGCGCGCAGGAAGGTATCGTTCTCGAAGATCGTCATCGTCGGAGGGTAACGGCATGCGGCGACCCGGGCAAGCGCCCGGGAATCGGCGGAGGGCCCGGTCAGCGGGCGGGCGTCAAGGCGCGGCCCGTCAGGCGCTCGAGGATCGCGAGCGGCGCGCGCGCGGGCTCGTAGAGCGCGGACAGCGGCAGGTGGATCGTCTGCTCCAGCATGTATTGGCCCGACACCGCGGCGTGCATTACCTGGTCGGAAAAGCAGAGCCATGTCGTGCCGGGGGCGAAACGCACGGTTTCCTGCGCGCAGTCGCGCTGGTACCCAAGGTCGGCCTTCGCGCGGTCGTGCAGCCCGAGCATCAGGTGATCGTATTCCGTGCGCACGCCCTTGGTCGCGCGGACCGCGGCGAGCAGCAGCGACGCTCCGGGCAGCGGACGCGAAATCCGCGGCAGCATCGTCTTCGCCATCGCCTCGAACGGCTCGCCGACGCGCCAGACACGCGGCTCGTCGGGGCTCACGTTCGAGAACACGCGCAGGATGCGCTCGCCGCGGTTGGGACGCGACGGAAACGCATCCACGTGGAGGCGCGAATCGTCCTTGCGCCACGACACGGCGCGCCCGACCGCCGGTTGCGGCCGGTAGCTCGTGCGCGCGCGCTTGACATACGGAGCGTAGGCGGGAAAGAGCGCGGTCACGAGGTCGGCGGCATTCGCGGCGAAGCGGGCAATCATGACGGACAGGTCGGCCAAGTCCTGCGCGGACCCGCGCGCGCCCTTGAGCGTGTTGCCGTCGAGACTGACGTTTTTCGCCCGGCCGTCCGACCACTTTGGCGAGAGGAAGCGGCGCTCGCCTTCGGACATCGCGAAGGGCAGGTGCGGCAGCACGAGCACCGCGCCGCCTTCGATTGCGCGCGCGGCGTCCCGCTGCCCCTCCGGCGTGAGTGCCGGTCGCCACAGGGCGAGGTCCAGCGTAACGAGCTGCGACATCCGGGGACTTCTGCTACCGCGGCAACTGCGTCGTGCCCATCAGGAACACGTCGACCGCGCGCGCGCACTGCCGTCCTTCGCGGATCGCCCAGACGACGAGCGACTGCCCGCGCCGCATGTCGCCGGCCGCGAACACTTTCGGGATCGACGTCCGGTAATCGTCGGTGTTCGCCTTGACGTTGCTGCGGGCATCGCGCGCCACGCCAAGCTGCGCGAGCAGGCTCGGGGCGGCGGGACCGAGAAAGCCCATGGCGAGCAGCACGAGGTCCGCCTTGACGTCGAACTCGCTGCCCGGCACCTCGACCATCCTGAGCTGGCCGTCTGCTCCCTTCTCCCATTCGAGGCGGACGGCGACCAGCTTCTCGACCTTGCCGTTGCGGCCTTCGAAGCGCTTGGTCGCGACCGACCAGTCGCGCGCGCATCCTTCTTCCTGCGACGACGACGTGCGCAGCTTGATTGGCCAATACGGCCACACGAGCGGCTTGTTCTCGTGCTCGGGCGGCTGCGGCAGGAGCTCGAACTGGGCGACCGACGCCGCGCCCTGCCGGTTCGACGTGCCGACACAGTCCGAGCCGGTGTCGCCGCCACCGATCACGACGACGTGCTTGCCTGTCGCCTTGATCTGGTCCTTGACCGCGTCGCCGGCGATCACCTTGTTCTGCTGCGGAAGGAATTCCATCGCGAAGTGGACGCCTTCGAGATCGCGGCCGGGGACCGGAAGGTCGCGCGGCGCCTCGGCCCCGCCCGACATCACCACCGCGTCGTAATCGGCAAGGAGGTCCTCGGCGGAAACATCGTTGCCGACCTCGACGTTCGGCATGAAGTCGACGCCCTCGATCGACATCTGCGCCATCCGGCGGTCGATCGCCGGCTTTTCCATCTTGAAATCGGGAATTCCGTACCGGAGGAGTCCGCCGATGCGGTCGGACTTCTCGTAGACGACGACGCCATGTCCCGCGCGCGCGAGCTGCTGCGCGCAGGCGAGCCCCGCCGGCCCCGAGCCGATGACAGCCACGCGCCTGCCCGACTTCACGAGTGGGGGCCGCGCCGTGACCCAGCCCTCCTCCCAGCCCTTGTCGACGATGAAATGCTCGATCGACTTGATGCCGACGGGATCGTCGTTGATGTTGAGCGTGCACGAGGCCTCGCACGGCGCGGGGCACACGCGGCCCGTGAATTCCGGGAAGTTGTTCGTCGAGTGCAGCACGTCGAGCGCGGCACGCCACTGCTCGCGATAGACGAGGTCGTTCCAGTCCGGAATGACGTTGTTGACGGGGCAGCCGCTCATGCAGAACGGGATGCCGCAGTCCATGCAGCGCGCACCCTGTATCTTCGCCTCGTCGTCGCTCAGATGC